>JBBSLR010000237.1:0-5504 GCA_038255045.1 Phormidesmidales cyanobacterium | reverse complement strand
TAAATCCTTTGTCAACAAGAGGCGTTACATGAAACTTTGCTATCGCGGCGTAAACTACGACTACAACCCGCCTTCCCTAGAAGTGCGTGAGAGTGAACTGACTGGAACCTACCGGGGTAGCTCGATGAATTTCTCCTACGTGAGCCATGTGCCGGTGCCCCAGCCCGTAGCCAACTACACCTATCGCGGGGTTAGTTACAGCACCAACGCCCAGGGGCAAATTCAGCCACCCACGGCTACTCTTGAGCGTCTGCCTGTATTTGCCGGGCGCGTTGCTGCGGCTGGTACGGGGCTAAAAGCTCGGCGGCACCTGCTCAAGGACGCCGCTGAAGCCCACCGCGTCAACATTCAGCAGTCGATTCAGCACCGTATAGAAGTGGCTCGTGCCCAGGGCAACGACCAGTTGCTCACCCAGCTGGAAGCCGAGATGCATCAGCTGGTCTAGGTTTAGCCTAAGTGACTGTATCAGCTTTGTGCTGTAGCTGGAGCAGTGAAGGGCATCCCTGAGGGGGTGTCCTTTTTTTTTGTGGGAAGGTGAGTGAATGGATGAGTGGGGGAGTGGATGGGTGGGTGGATGAATGAATGGGCGGCCTTTTGAATTTTGCCTTTTGAATTGCTCGGCATTGAGGCAAACGATCGCCCTTAATCCCCATCTTTAAGCCCTGTCCTTGGCCAACGCCCCTGTAGTCCCCTGGGTTGCCGTCAAATAATCCTGCGGGGCCAGCCACAGCATTAGTCCTCGCTTGCCCGCTGAAACCGCCACGGTGTCAAAGGTGAGCATCGACTCATCTACATAGACGGGGTAGGCTTTTTTGGTGCCCAGGGCGGTGACGCCGCCGCGAATGTAGCCGGTGAGGGGCTGCACCTCTTTGAGGGCCACGGTGTCGGTTTTGCGATCGCCCGCCAGCACCGCCAGCGCCTTGAGGTCGAGCTGGGCGCTGCCGGGGATGACGGCGAGGCAGACCCCGGTGCGATCGCCCCTAGCCACCAACGTCTTAAACACCTGCTCTGGGGGCAGGCCCAGCTTTTCCGCCGTACTCTCTGCCGCTAGATCGTCGGGGTCAACCTCATACTCCAGGATCTTATAAGGCAGCTGGAGGCGATCAAGCATGCGGGCGGCGTTGGTCTTGCTCACGGGACGGGGGTAGATTTCTGAAACGCCAAAGAACGCTTGTCTTCAATATCCCCCAATTCAACCCGATAGCCCTGTAGGGGCAAATGGCATTTGCCCTGCCAACCTGGGGTATCTAGACAAAACTCCGTTTACGCCACTATAGAACCCCCAGTCATTTCCCAGGTAAAGAAACGACGGAGGGCTTTAGATCAACCAGATGATTGCTCTATTAAATAACCTGGAACGCTTAAAACCAGCTGTGAATCAGGCATTCCAGAGTCCTCGCGGGGGCAAACAACCGTTTGCCCCTACTTGATAAACAGCATCTCCTGGTAGGTGGGCAGGGGCCAGAGGTCGTCGGCCACCTCACCCTCCAGGGCATCGGCGGACTCGCGCACCTGATCCATCAGGGGGCGCACGGTCTGGGCACAAAACTGCATGTGCTCTTCCACCGACATAAAGTGCTTGGTCAGCAGATCCTCCAGCTCGCCCACCGAGGCCATCATCGACTTGGTGAGTTCAGCAATCTTGACCACGCTGTCTTTGCCAAACTCAACCCCAATCCCACCGAGGCTGTCAATGGTCTGGGCTAGCTCGCCCATATACCGCACGGCGGCGGGGTAAATGATGGTCTTGGCCATGCTGATCACCAGCTTGGCTTCGACCTCAATGTGCTGAATGTACTGCTCTGAGTAAGCCTCAAAGCGGCTGCCCAGCTCCACCGGGGTGAGCACATTCTCCTTAGAGAATAGGTCTTCGATGTACTGCTCACGCAGCACGGGCAGGGCGTCGGCGGTGGTGCGCAGGTTGAGTAGCCCCCGCTCGTTGACGGCCATTTCGTGCCACTCGCTCGAGTAGCCGTTGCCGTTAAACACCACCGCCCCGTGGTCGCGAATGACGTCCCGCAGAATGTCGTGGATGGCGACGTTGAGTTCGATGCCGTCCCCTAGCTGGGCCTCAAGCTGGTCGGCCATCCAGTCTAATGAGTCGGCCAAGATGGTGTTCATCGCCACCAGCGGCCCGGCAACCGACTGGCCAGACCCCACGGCGCGAAACTCAAACCGGTTGCCGGTAAAGGCAAAGGGAGAGGTGCGGTTGCGATCGCCCGCATCCTTGGGGAAAATCGGCAGGGTAGGCACCCCCAGATCCATATCGCCCTTGCTCTGGGAGCCAGTGACCTCACCCGAAGCAATCTGGTCAAACACATCTTGCAGCTGGCTGCCCAGGTAGATCGAGATGATTGCTGGCGGCGCTTCGTTGGCCCCCAGGCGGTGGTCATTGCTGGCGCTGGCAATCACCGCCCGCATCAGCGGCCCGTACTTGTGTACACCGCGAATCACCGCGCCGCAGAATACCAGAAACTGGGCGTTGGAGTGGGGCGTATCGCCGGGGTCGAGCAGGTTGCCCTGGGTGGGGTTGCCCACTGACCAGTTGACGTGCTTGCCCGAGCCGTTGATGCCCGCAAAGGGCTTCTCGTGCAGCAGACAGAGAAAGCCGTGCTTTTTAGCGGTGTTGCGCAGCACGGTCATGATCAGCTGCTGGTGGTCGCTGGCCACGTTGGCCGCTTCAAAGAAGGGAGCGATCTCAAACTGGCCGGGGGCGACTTCGTTGTGGCGGGTTTTGGCCGGAATGCCCAGACGGTAGAGCTTTTCCTCCACATCCTGCATGAAGATTTGCACCCGCTCGGGGATGGCGCCGAAGTAGTGGTCATCGAACTGCTGCCCCTTGGCCGGAGCCTTGCCAAACAGGGTACGACCCGCCAGCAGCAGGTCGGGGCGCACGGTGGCGAAGTTGGCATCGACCAAAAAATATTCTTGCTCAGCGCCGCAGCTGGAGTTGACCGGGGCCACCTCGCTGTGGCCCAGCAGCTTGAGCACGCGGGTAGCGGCCTTGCTCATGGCGGCGTTGGAGCGCAGCAGCGGGGTTTTCTTATCCAGCGCTTCCCCAGTCCACGACACAAACACGGTGGGAATGCAGAGGGTAACGCCGTTCTCGGTTTCCATCACAAAGGCGGGGCTGGTCACGTCCCAGGCGGTGTAGCCGCGCGCCTCAAAGGTGGAGCGTATGCCGCCGTTGGGGAACGAAGACCCGTCCGGTTCGCCCTGCACCAGCACTTTGCCGGAAAATTCTGAAATCACCGACCCGTCGCTTTGCACAGAGATAAAGCCGTCGTGCTTCTCGGCGGTAGCGTTGGTCAGCGGGTAGAACATGTGGGAGTAGTAGAGCGCCCCCTTGGAAATCGCCCAGTCTTTCATCGCCACTGCCACCACGTCGGCCACCGACATGTCGAGGGTTGCGCCCGTGGTGATGGTTTTTTGCAGCGACTTAAACACCGACTTGGGCAGACACTCCTGCATTTTGCTGAGGTTAAAGACATCCTTGGCCCACAGGTCTTCGAGCCGCCCCGGAGTGCTGACAGATACCTTTGGGCGGCAGGCAATGCTGGCAATGGCCTGGGCGCGCAATTCGTTTCCACTCATAGCAGTCTCCTAGTTTTGTCAGAAATTTTGTCGGAAGATATCGTCAGAAGTCAGGCGGGCAGAAGCTAGGCAGGGAGTCAGTTACATGGCTCGCGCTCTGGCACAGAACTGGGGTCACCACTCAGCGCCTCGAAAAACACCAGGGCCGAGAAGAATTGATAAATCTGCTCCCGAAACCGCGATCGCATTAGTCTTGCCCATCAGAAAAGTCTGAGAAGTCTAGCCCTAGGCAGCATTAGAAAAACCGCATTGCAGCACCAGAAACTGGCAACCCCAAAATGGGAAATCTCTGACCACAATGCTTAAAATCTCCAGTGGCCTAGAAAAACCCCTCAGACAAACATAAAAACCTCAAAAGAGCTTACGGGTAAATAACTCCCTGACCTAGACTTGACGACCATTAAAACAATCTAAGTCTATTATTCTAAGCCAACTTCCTTGAGGGTTTAAGGAATCAAAACCTCCACATTTAAACAGACAATAGCTACAGCAATTATCCGGCTTAAATGGTTATCGCTAGCTTTAATCAGGCAATCAAGCGTCATCACATTGACATCCAGACCTTTGCTAGCGATCCAGCTTAGATTCCATAGAAATTTGCTTTTACGGATACTAAGGGCAAAATTAGAGGGTTTTTGTAGCGATGAATACTTTTACTGGGCAATTCAGGTTGCTTGGCGATGGTTAGCTCTGGCCTTTGGGTCAGGTCAGAGGCTCCAGCTGATAGTGGTTTGTTGCATCCGGGCACCCCTTTCCGGGCCGCTGTGGGTCAGAATAGGTAACAATTCGGATAAACCCACTACAGACTAGCCAAGACTATGCCGCGCATTCGAGACATTCTGCACAATGGTGAACCGGGCCAGAGCGCTACCATTCAGGGCTGGGTGCGCACCAGGCGCGAAGGCAAGGGCGTCACCTTTGTGGATGTCAACGATGGCTCGTCGATGGCGGGGTTGCAGGTGGTGCTGAATGCCGACCTAGCGGGCTACGACACCGTGGTCAAAGACCTGACCACCGGGTCTTCGGTAGAAATTGGCGGCACCCTGGTAGAGTCGCCCGGCAAGGGCCAGCGGGTGGAGCTGCAGGGGCAAAGTATCACCGTATTCGGCACGGCGGATGGGGAAACCTACCCCCTTCAGAAAAAGCGCCACTCCTTTGAGTATTTGCGGACGCTGGGGCACCTCAGGTCACGCACCAACACTCTGGGGGCGGTCTTTCGGGTGCGCAACGCCTGCGCCCAGGCGATTCACCAGTTCTTTAACGAGCGCGGCTTTTTGTGGATGCACACCCCGATCATCACCGCCAGCGACTGCGAGGGCGCGGGGGAAATGTTTGCGGTGACGGGGCTAGATCTGGCCAACCCGCCCAAGACTAAAGACGGCGCGGTGGACTACAGCCAAGATTTCTTTGGCAAGCCTGCCTACCTCACCGTCAGCGGCCAGCTAGAGGCCGAGATCATGGCCATGGCCTTTAGCAATGTCTACACCTTTGGCCCCACCTTTCGGGCTGAGAATTCCAACACCTCCCGCCACCTGGCGGAATTTTGGATGGTGGAGCCGGAGATGGCCTTCTGCAACCTGACCGGCAACATGGATCTGGCGGAGGAATTTCTCAAGTACATCTTCCACTCGGTGCTGGAGCAATGCCCGGAGGATATGCAGTTTTTCAACGATCGCATCGACGACTCAGTGCTGGCCACCGCCGACAACATCATCCACAACACCTTTGAGCGCATCACCTACACCGACGCGGTGAAGCTGCTGGAGCAGGCCGATCGCAAATTTGAGTTCCCCGTCGAGTGGGGCATTGACCTCCAGTCAGAGCACGAGCGCTACCTGGCGGACGACCTATTCAAAAAGCCCGTCATTGTCACCGACTACCCCACCGGCATCAAAGCCTTCTACATGCGC
>JBBSLR010000236.1:0-5505 GCA_038255045.1 Phormidesmidales cyanobacterium | reverse complement strand
GGGGCGCAGCACCTCCAGCACGGAGTCAGAGTTTAGGGATAAAGTCATGGGGCGGAGGGTACGTTAGCCAGGCTGCTGGCTCAAAAAAGGTTAACCGTTGTTAATTCATCTTAAGGGGCGCTGACCCCAATTGAGCCAGTCTGCTCGACCCAGGCGATCACCTGGTCGCCCAGGCGCACGTCGTTGAGCCGGTCGATCTCGCGAATGCCGGTGGGGCTGGTGACGTTGACCTCGGTGAGGTAGCCGCCGATGACATCAATGCCGACAAAGTAAAGGCCGTCGCGGCGCAGGGTGGGGGCCAGCTGGTGGCAAATGTCGAGTTCACGGTCGGTAATGTCTACCTGGGCCACCCGGCCCCCCACCGCCATGTTGCCGCGAAACTCGCTGCCGGTGGGAATGCGGTTGACCGCGCCGATGGGCTCACCGTCGAGCAAAATAATCCGCTTGTCGCCGTCCTTGGCGGCGGGCAGGTAGGTCTGCACCATCACCGGCTCTTTGCCCTGCTGGGTGCTGATTTCAACCATCGAGTTGAGGTTGCGATCGCCCGCCTGCAAAAACAAAATGCCTTCCCCGGCCTTGCCCCCCAGGGGCTTGAGCACCGCTGCCCCCCACCGCTCCACGGTTTCACGAATCACCGCCTTGCTCTGGCTGACGATGGTTTCGGGAATGGCCTCGGCAAATTGCAGGGCGTACATTTTTTCGTTGGCTGTCCGCAGACCGCTGGGGGCGTTGATCACCTTGGTCTTGACCGGGTCAACATAGTCGAGAATGTAGGTAGCGTAGAGGTAGGGCACCGTGACCGGCGGGTCGGTGCGCATAAACACCGCATCCATGTCGCCCAGGGGGCGCTGCACTGCGTCGCCCAGCTCAAACCAGGGGTTGGCCGCCACCCACAGCCCATCCACCAGCTCCACCGGGGTAAGATTCACCGCATGCATCAGCCCCAGGGCCTGGCCACCCACCACGCTGAGATCACTGGCCGCCATAACCCACACCTCGTGACCCCGCCGCTGGGCGGCTTCCATCATCGCGACGCTGGTGTCGTGGCCGGGGTCAAGGCGGTGAATGGGGTCGATGATAAAGGCAACTTTCACAGGTAAAACTCACTACTCTAGGTAGAGTTCTAGCATCCCACGCACCGGTTAAAAATGAGGGAGCCGCACCCGAGGATTTGTTCACCAGCGGTGTCAGGCATCCGCCCAAACCCCATCTCTTATCGGTTTCTTATTGTTATCGTCTTAACCTGTAACTAGCCTTTCATTTTCCCTGAGGTAAACCATGAGCGACTACGCGATCGCAGAACTGCAAACCCTGGTCAGAGCGCCGATGATGACCGGGCTATCGGTGGCAATGATCGACATGGGCCTGGTGTCGACCGCCATTGAGGCAGCGGCCATGTCAAAGCAGATCTCCGGGGCCGCCCAAAAGTACCCCAGCAACTCAATTATTCAAGCCGCCTTTGCGGAAGAGACCCTCAAAAGCGGCGATGTCAAGCTTGAGAAGCCCGACATCAAGCCCGAAGATGTGCGATCTGGGGCGATGATCGACGGTGCGATCGCCGATATTAACGCCGCCCTAGCGTTGGTCGAGGGCAAAGCCGCCGCCGAGGAAGTAGCCGAGTACAAGCAGTTTGTCTACGACTGTGGCGTGGCGGTGGCCGAAGCCGCCGGCAGCGGTCTGTTTGGCACCGGCAACAAAGTCAGCCAAGCCGAAGCCGCCGCCCTGTCTCGATTCAAAGTCGCCCTGGGCCTCTAGGGCTTGACCAAGACTAACCCTTAGAGAGATAGCCAAACCCCACCCCCAAGAGCGATGGTCAGAGATCGCCTGCGTTCAAACCTTTTTGGCTATCTTTTTAGCTGTTAAAGATAACTTTCACCTACGAAAACGTTATGTTTCTGTGACAAGGTCGACGATAATCGCCAAAGGAACCTAGAGCAATCTGTGGTTCTTTCCAACAATTTGCCTGTGTCCCCATAATTTGCTTGAAAAGGAAAGTGTTATGAGTTTTACCCGCTGGTTACGGCGGCTAGCGCCCCTCATGGTGTGCCTAGTGCTGTTGGTTACGGCCTGTTCATCGGCCCCGTCTAAATACGACCAGGTGCAAAAAGACACCACTGGGTTTGGCTCTCCGGCTGCCGTCGATAAAAAGGCCGAGAAGGGGGGCACCTTCAACCAGTTTTTCCCCGACGACCAGGGCGACTACGATGTCATCCCCTACCAAGAGAAAAAAGGCTTTGCCGAGTACAAGCTAGAGCAAAATGGCACCACCATGGCCATGCTCACCATCAATGACACCGCCAGCCTGCCTAGCGCCGCAGAAAAATTCAACAGCGCCACCGAGACCGTGAAGGGGTTCCCGGCTGTAGACCAGGGCAGCACCGCCACTGCCCTGCTGGTCAACGGCCGCTACCAAGTTAAAGTGCTCTCCCGCAACCCGTCTTTCACCCAGGCCGACCGGGTGGCCTGGCTGCAAAAGTTTGACCTCCAAGGGCTGGCCCAGCTGCAGGGCGCGGCTAACCCCGCCGCCAAGACGGCCCAGACACCCGCCGCCGCTGCCCCCGCGCAAAACAATCCTGGCTTTAAGCTGCCCAGGGTGCAGCTACCGAGACGCGATCCCATTCTCCAGCCAGCCTCTTAGCGATTTAGACAGTCAGATTTAGACAGACCATCAACCAGCCCCTCTACAGCCGCCCCCAGGGCAGAACTAAGGAGATCAGTTGTGAGCAAAAAAATCTACGAAATTGTCGACAAGCTCCCCACCGGGGGCCTGACCGTGCGGGCACTCAAAACCCTCGACCATGTGGTGCCCGGCCAGTGGAACAACCTGGTGGGGTTTGACAACACCATCAAGACCGTCACCGGCGAGACCGACGAGGCCATGGTGAAGGCCATTGGCGAGCGGGCGATCGCCCTCTTTAACGACAAAAAGCAGGGCTACCAGAGCGCCCTCTGGCTCTACCAAACCGTCGACTCGGCCTCTGGGGCGCTGGGGGCGGCGGCCCTGGCCAACCGCATTGGCCAAGACACGTTTCTGGGCTTTCTCAAAAACCTCACCCCCAAGCCTGAAAAGGCTCAAACCATCGACCTGGTGGTGAAGCTGGTGGCTGAGGTCGTGGCCTTTTGCAAGATCAGCGGCATCCCTGGCGACAGCCTGGGCGATTTTCTCGCCGCCCTGGGCGACTACAGTAGCGAGTCGCTAGTTCGCATGGCTGCCCTAGTCAGCTTCGACGGCGTCATTCCCCTGGGGGCCGACTTTTCGCTCAAGGCGCTCAATGCTATCAAGGGGTTTAGCCCTAGCGACATCGACGGCAACCAGACCTTTAAGGGCATCAAAGACGAGATTCCCGGCGCCAACAACGGGGCCAAACTGTCGTTTATGACCGAGACCTTTGAGTCTACCAAGGGCTGGATGGACAGGTTTGTGGGCGACCACAACATCACCCAGAGCGGCCTGGTCGACAACCTGGGCGGCTTTATCGAAGGCTCTAAGGGCAAGCTCGACTACCTGGGCGCGTTTCTCGATATGTCGGTGAAGTACTACGAGCACACCGGCACCCAAACCCTAGCCCGCCGCCTGATCGAGCGCGCCGTCGCCGAAATCTAGCCCCGGCTGCACCGCATCTTCCACCCCCCTGGATCAGACTTGCACAATTCATGCGGTCAATCTCCGGGTGGGGCAGGGGTGGGCTAGCCTATCTGTCTACTTCCAAAGGCGCTAAACCCAAGGCGATAAAACCCTATGAACAATCGATCTAAATTTATCGGTCGTCTGGTGAGCGGCTGCCTGGCAGCTCTGCTGGTGTTTACCCTAGGGTTTGGGGGCGGTGAAGCCCAGGCCCTCTCGCTCGATCAGTCGCTGGCCTCAGCGGGCAAGAGCTATCTGTCGTCGGTGGTGAAAGACTACGTTAAAGACTCGGAAGACACCTACGCCAGCTCCCTCAAGAAGACTCAAAAACTGGTGAATAGCCTGGCCGAAAAGCTCGAAGCAGCTGCCGACCCCGACATTAAAGTGAGCGATCGCGCCTCTATTCTGACCAGCGTCAACTCCTCAAAAGCGGCCCTCACCGACCTGGCGGCTGACTTTAGCGGCCTCGCCACCGAAACCGAAACCTTTGACGCCCAGCTGCAGGCATCGGTCGAAGACCTGCTGAAGCTGGTGAAGGGCGACCTGCGCAACCAGCTCAGCGACAACAAAGGCAGCTTCAAAAAAATCGCCGCCACCCTCACCGACCTCGCTACCACCGCAGGCAAGGTCGATGGCAATAATCTAGACAACCTGCTGGGCAGCGTGGGCGACAACATCACCTCAATTGACGCCGCCCTCGACCGGGGGGTTCAATCGCTCAAGGCCCTGGCTGAGTAGAGGCGCATGGCCCTGGAGCCACTGACTTGGCTGCGCCTACGCCCCTAACCCAGATTATTCACGACTGTGAGAACGTAAAGGCTGTCATTCCCGTGGCAAAGGGAATTCATTACTAAGCAGAAGTCAATGGCTGTCACTCCCGTGAAAACGGGAATCCAGGGGTCGCACCATACTCTCTAGTGGATTCCCGCCCCACGCCTTCGCCGGGGCAAGCACTGCGCGGGAATGACGGGAGTGGATCTCCACCCCACGCCTGCTCGGGAGCAGGCTCTTCGCGCAATGACGGGTACTTCCGTCAGGTCATGAATCATGCAGGCTAGGGCGCAACCCCAGAGACAATACGCACCGCGTTGGGGTCGGCCCAGAGCACCAGCTTGGGGTCGTAGGGGCTGTTGAGGTATTTGTGCTTGGGCAAAATCCGCAGCGACAGCCCCTGCAACCCGCTGGCGGCGTACTCCATCTCTAGGGCGTAGATGCTTCTGCCCTGGGGGTCTTGCCCCTGGTAGGTCATGGGCACCGCCACCCCCGCGTAAATTTCGCCATCTACCGAGACCGTGCCCTGGTAAAGCTCTGCCTGCACGTCGTCGGGGGTCAGATGGCCGAGATTGAGGGCGGCGGTCACCTTAAAGGGCTGGTTGACCTGGAGGTCGGCAGCGGCGGAAATGGCGACTTCCTCAAACCGCACGTCGTACCAGTGATTAGTGAGGTGGGCCTGCCAGGTGGCGAGTTCTTTGCCGGGGCCGTAGTCAGCCGAGACCAGGGTGTGGGCGCGATCGCTGGCCGCAAAATACCCCTGGACGGCGTAGTCTTTGACCATGCGGGCGGTGTTGAACTGGGGCGTGTTGTAGTAGATCGCCGCTTTCATCTTGGCCACCCAACCCCGGGGAATCTCGTCTTTGTCGCGATCGTAAAACAGCGGCACCACTTCTTTTTCGAGAATGTCGTAGAGGGCGTTGGCTTCAACATCGTCTTGGTAGTCGGGGTCGTCATAGTCTTCGCCATGGCCGATGGGCCAGCCGGTGCCAATGTAGTCGGCCTCATCCCACCAGCCGTCGAGCACGCTGAGGTTGGGCAGGCCGTTCATGGCCGCCTTCATGCCGCTGGTGCCGCTGGCCTCGCGGGGGCGGCGGGGGGTGTTGAGC
>JBBSLR010000235.1:0-5509 GCA_038255045.1 Phormidesmidales cyanobacterium | reverse complement strand
TAATCAGCATGCCGTTGGCGCTGGGCTTGCCCTTGAGGTTGCCGTCTACGATGCGGTAATAAAAAGTGTCGTCGTCCTTGGGCAGCTGCACCAGGGTGGCGTGGTGCCGCGACACAAACTGAGACGACAGCCGAATGTCGCACTTGGGGTCGCGGCCAATGGAGTACACCGACCCGTCTAAGACAATTTCTCGACGCCCCTTGCTGTCTTCAACAATGAGAATGTTACTAAGTTTGGTATGGAGTGGCATGCTCTGACACTAGCAAATACAAGGCCCAGAATTGACTTGGCAGAGAACAAACAATTTACAAAAGAGGCTAAGAAACGTATCACAGTTAGCTACCCTGGGGCCACGAGCACCGGTTCAAGCCGATTGTTAAGCTGGCGGTCTCAACTCAGGCCCGCTTGTAACCGCTGATCTCCACCGGGAGGCACCCGATAGACAGATGCACCCCAGTGGCGTGCCAAACCAGTGCGTGCCAAATAGCTGCTCTATAGTTTAACCTCAGATGTCTTGCCTGAATGGTAACAGAATCCTTGAATAGATCCGCTCTGTTGGGCTTTTATAGCGCTGGCCATTGCGCTTAGGACATCTGCCCCTGCCACGGGCGAGAACTGGGACAGCGCCAGGTTGTATAGCCATCGCTCCAGGGGGATACAAAATGTCCTAATGGTTCTGGCGATGGCTAGGCCTTAGTCAGCGCCGTCTACCTCAATTTCTTCCCAGGGGTTAGAGTTCACATCGCGCAGGCGTTTTAGCATCCAATCGAAGCGAATGCCGCCCATGGAAAGCATGTCGCCCATTTCGTCTAAGCCGGCATCGTTGGGGGTAGCCACAGGTCGCCAGTGCTCGCCCTGCAAATGCTTCACGGTGCTGCGCAGGCGGCTAGAGAGCAAAATGGCTAGGGCGCGATAAAAGCGAGAGGCAAACCAGATGTCTTGCTGAAGCTTGTGGCGCAGCTGACTGCAAGAAATCGCCAGCACAATGCTGGGCTGCAGGGCGGTCACCGTCGCCGAGGGGGGTTGACCATCCACAAACGACATTTCTCCCACCACTTCGCCCGTGGCCAGCTGGGCAATGGGCGCAGTAGTTAAGGCCGCCACCGAGACCTCCAGGCCACCGTCTAGAATAAGAAAGAGCTGGTCGCAGGGTTCACCTTCGCGAATGAGCACATCGCCAGGCTGAATTTCTAGCCGCTGACCGGACTCAATCAACCAGTCAACGTCTTCGTCTTCTAAGACACCGAGACTAAATACTACACGCTTCATGGCTACGGCCCCCCTACACAATAACAGGACTGCCCTTGGCAGCTCTGCCAAGGAAACCTGGCCCTGGCTCTCAACGGTAGAGGGGCCAGTTTGGGGCAATGCCGCGTAGCTGCCTTACGCAGATGATGCCAATTTTCTAACATAGCCTAGGATGGGGTGCATAGGGCATGATCGTGACAAGGATGTCCTGCAAGGGTTTTCAACCCGGCTTGATGGCTAAATTTTATCCCCTCTAACAGCCAGTCAAGCTTGCTGTGAACGGCCTGTTCTAAAATCTGTCTACCCATGACTACTGTAAACCCAGCGGCGGCTATTCCTGCCCCAGTCGAAACTACTCCAGTCGAAACTACTGATGTGACCGTGCGCGCCTACTTTCTGGGTCAGCGCATTGACCTTCAGCAGATTGATCTTCAGCGCATGAATCTTCAGCCCATGAATCTTCAGCGTATAGATCTGGGGGCGCTGACCCAGGCTGGCTCTGTGGCTCCCGCGTCGCCGCTGATTGTGCCGGTGGACGGCGGGGGGCAGGGGGTGCTGTTTAACTATGGAGCGGTGGTGCTGTTTGGCCTATCGGAGAAAGCCGAGCAGGCGTTTATCAGCACCCTAAAGCCCTACATTCAGTCGCCCTTCGACCAGGCCGAAACCGAAGCCGTCACCATTCGCCTGACCCCCAACGGCAGTGGCAAGGTGCAGGATGGGATGATTTTGCTGTCTGGGCTGGATGAAATGCGGCTGCAAATTGTAGCCGCCGTGATGGCCAAGAGCGTGGTGCTAGCCCATTACGAACTTGGGGCCGCTGCCGTGTTTGACCGCATTGAGCCCTACGCTGTCGAATTGCAGCACCAGCGCCCGGTAAATGTTAAGGGCAACCAGTTGCTTAGGCAAATTGGCCAAACGCTGATGATTCAGCACAAAATTGTGGGCCGGGTCGAGATTGTCGATAAGCCCGAGCTGCTGTGGGATTACCCCGACCTTGACCCCCTCTACCATCGATTGGAAGACGAGTACGAGATTCGCGATCGCCATTCGGCCCTGGAGCGCAAGCTCGACCTGGTGAGCCGCACCGCCGAAACGGTGCTCGACCTCCAGCGGCACCAGACGGGCCTGCGGCTGGAGTGGTATGTGGTGCTGCTGATTGTGGTAGAAGTGCTGCTGTCGCTCTATGACCTGTTTTTAAGCCCCCGTTTTTAAGGCCCCGTTTTTTGCGCCCCTTCATTTGCGCCCTTACAGAGGTATCCATGGGACAGTCTATTGTTGTTAACCAGGCTGAGTTTGACCAGGCGGTACTGCAACCGTCGTTTGATCAACCGGTAATCGTCGATTTTTTTGCCACCTGGTGTGGCCCCTGCCAGCTGCTCAAACCCATGCTTGAAAGCCTGGCCCAGGAGTATGACTTTACCCTGGCCAAGGTTGACATTGACCAAAACCCTGAGCTGGCCAAGGCCTTTGGGGTGGAGGGGGTGCCCGACGTGCGGATTGTCACCCAGGGGGAGGTGCAGGAGGGGTTTGTGGGGGTGCTGCCCGAGCCGCAGCTGCGCGAGCTGCTAAATAAGCTGGGGCTGCAATCGTCTTTAGAGCAAGACCTGGCGGCGTTGGCGGTGGCCCAGGCCAGTGGCGATATGGCCGAGGTGTTGCCTGCCCTAGCGACTCTCCTGACCCGCTATCCCAACAACGGCCAGATTTTGCTCAAGGCGGCCCAGGTCTACCTGGCCCAGGGCGACGATGCCCTGGCGACCGAGTATTTGGATTTGATCGACCCGAGCGATCGCGCTACAAGTGACCAAGCCGATGGTCTGCGAGGGCTACTAACCCTGCGCCAGTCCCTCGCTGACCTGGGAGACTCTGAGCTTGATATAGCCTACGGGAAGGCGGGCAAAACTGCCCTGGCTGGCGATTTTGCCGCTGCCCTAGAGGGGTTTTTGGGGGTGGTAGAGCGCGATCGCACCTACCGCAAGGACGGTGGCCGCAAAGCCATGCTCACGCTGTTTAAGCTGCTGGGGGATAGCGACCCCCTCACCCTCACCTACCGCAAACGGCTGATGCAGGCGTTGTATTAGTGCAGCGTCAAAACTCAAAATTAGGGTTCGGGTAGGTTGGGTGAAACGAAGTGTTCGCGCAGCGTCTCCAGAGGAGAAACCCCAACAGCAGTAAGCTTTGTTGGGTTCCGCTAGCGCTTCACCCAACCTACAAACTGAGGCTTAACAGACCACTAGTGGGCTGCCAAGTTAAAGATGACCAGTTAGGGAGGCAAGGTTTGCGATATTTGGTTTGCGGTATTCGGTTTGCGGCAGGCCTTGGACTGGATACCATAAACCACGGAAATCTGAAGAATGCCCAGAGAATGTCTGGAGAGGATTTTTGGTTAAGGCCACGACAGTTATTGTAGAGAGAAGTACCTATGCTGATTTTCTAGCCTTTAGCTAACGCTCTGAGCGATGCACTCCTATGGCACTTCTGGCTCGCTGGCTTCAGTTTTTGCACTTTCTCGAAGGGCTGCTAGAGTTTTTAGACTTTCTCACCACCCCCCTGGGCCTGGTGGCCAGCGTGGGGCTGGGGCTATACGGTCTGCTGGTCTGCTTCGGCATTGATGCCTCAGCCGCCGCCACCCTAGCCGGGTCTGTAGCCCTCGGCCTCAGCTGCCTGATCACCCGCCCCGACTTCTAACCCCCCCACTGCCAAAATCACAAATCACAAATCACAAATCACAAATTCCCTGCCCCCATGCTCCCCGCCGCCGAGGCCGAAGCCAAGATTCTTGACCTGGTATCGTTGTCCACTGAGGTCGAGCAGGTTCCTTTAGACGCTGCCCTGGGGCGCATTCTGGCCCAGCCCATCCCCAGCCCGCTCGACTTCCCCCACTGGGATAATTCGGCGATGGATGGCTATGCGGTGCGCTACGAGGATGTGCAGGGGGCTAGCGCTGAGGCTCCGGTGGCGCTGGCGCTGACGGAGGCGATACCGGCGGGGCGATCGCCCACGCGACCCGTCGGCCCCGGCCAGGCCGCCCGCATTTTGACCGGCTCGATGCTGCCTGCGGGGGCCGACACCATCGTCATGCAAGAGGTGACTCAGCGAGAGGGCGATCGGGTTTTAGTCTTAGAAGCACCAGCGCCAGAGCAATTTGTGCGTCATCGGGGTAGCTACTGCCGCACCGGCGACCCGCTGATGGCGCGAGGCCTGGCCATCGGCGGGCCAGAGCTGGCGGTGCTGGCGGCGGCTCAGTGCCTTCAGGTGCCGGTATTTCCTCAGCTGCGGGTGGCGATTCTCTCCACGGGCGACGAGTTGGTTTCCCCAGAGACTCCCCTCCAGCCGGGGCAGATTGTTGACTCCAACCAGTACGCTCTAGCGGCCCTGGTGCGGCAGGCGGGGGCGATTCCAGTTTCCCTAGGCATTGTGCCCGACCAGCCGCAGGCGCTGCGGGCGGCGATCCAGTCGGCGCTGGCCCAGGCGGAGGTGATTGTGTCGTCGGGCGGGGTATCGGTGGGCGACTACGACTATGTGGATGAGATCTTGGCGGAGCTGGGGGCGACGCTGCACATTCGCTCGGTGGCGGTCAAACCCGGCAAGCCCCTGACGGTGGCAACGTTCCCCGCTGAAAATGGCTCTGCGCCCCTCTACTTTGGCCTGCCGGGCAACCCGGTGTCGGCCCTGGTGACCTTTTGGCGGTTTGTGGCCCCGGCGCTGCGCCAGCGATCGGGCCGGGGGGCTGGCTGGGGGCCAGTGTTTGTGCCTGCCATCACCCGCCACGCCCTCAAGGCCGGGGGGCAGCGAGAAACCTACCTGTGGGGCAGCCTGGAGATGGCCGCTGATGGATACAGTTTTGAGCTGGCCGGGGGCGGCCACATCTCAGGAAATTTGATCAATCTGGCAGGCACCAATGCCCTGGCGATCGTACCGATAGGCACGAAGCTGATCGCCGCGGGGGAGACCGTGCGGGTTATGGTCGTGGGGTAGGGCCATTCCCCACTCATCCACCCACCCACCCAAAATCCAAAATTCTCTATGCAACATTAGGGCAGACACGTGGGTCTGCCCCTACCCACCCACCCATCCACTCATCTACCCATCTACTCATCTACCCCCTCCCCAACCCACACACATACTCCATCGCCGCCGAGTTTAGCGGGTCTGGGGCCACCGGCAACCAGCCGCTGCTGCCCACGGGGCCGTTGTACTCCACATCGAGAAAACGGCGGCGATCGCAGTCGTACTCGGTCACATAGTCGGTGCGCTGGGGCGT
>JBBSLR010000234.1:0-5514 GCA_038255045.1 Phormidesmidales cyanobacterium | reverse complement strand
GGCCATCTCTAGGTTGAGGTGGGTGCGCACGGTCTCTCGCAGCAGGCGCACGTCGCGGTCTTGCATGTGGCGGCGGTCTTCGCGCAGGTGCACGGTGATGCCGTCGGCACCGGCTAGCTCGGCCAGCACCGCCGCCGCCACCGGGTCTGGCTCGACGGTGCGGCGGGCCTGGCGCAGGGTGGCAATGTGGTCAATGTTGACTCCTAGGGTAGGCAAGCGATCGCTCCAAACGACGACAGAATCTACAGGCCCTAAATCTACAGGCCCTAAATCTACAGTTCCTGATCCTATCCCAATCGCCTGCCCCGTGGGATTAATTCGTGAGGTGATTCGCTAAAAGTCGATGGAGCGCACCATCGGCTGCGCCTCGGGGGCCAGGGTCGCGGCCCCCACCCCTGGGTCGGCGGGGCTGGCGGCACCGGCGGCGTTGACAATCGCCCCCAGCAGCGGCAAATCTTCGTTTTCTAACAGCTGCTCTAGCAGGGCTTCGAGCACCGCTTTGTCGGTGTAGCCGGGGCGGGTGACGAGCACCAGGCCATCGCTGGTGGCCCCCAGCAGCAGGGCATCGTTGCTGTAGCTCAGGGGCGGCGCGTCGATTAGCACCAGGTCAAAGCGGGCGCGGGCATCGGCCAAAAACTGCCCGATCTCGCTCGACTCTAGAATGGCCGCCGGGTGGGGCTGGGGGCCAGGGCTGGGGGCTATGTACAGGTTTTCTACCCAGGGGGCCAGGTGAATGGGGTCTTGCTGACGCCCGGCGTAGTGGTGCAGTGGCTCGGCGCTGGCCTCTCGCCCCAGGCTCACCCCCAGCCAGTGGCTACAGGAGGCCTGGCGCAGGTCAGCCTCGACTACGAGGGTGCGCCGCCCGGCCCGGGCGGCGGCAATGCCCAGGTTAAAGGCGCTGGTGGTTTTACCCTCGCCGCCGCGACTGCTGACGATCAGCAGCACCCGGGGGGCGGCCCCCGCCTCTGAGAGGGCACCGGCCCGCCGCAGACTGCTGCGCAGGCGCTCGTAGATTTCGAGGGCGGGGGCCTGGGGCTGGTAGAGCATGGGCCAGCCCTGGGCTGAGGCGATTGCCAGGGTAGGCACCAGGGCCAGCATGGGCACATCCTGGTCGGTGAGAATACCCTGGATATCGTCGGCGGTGCGGGCGGTGCTGTCGAGCCGGTCGAGCAAAAAGGCGACCGCCCCGGCGGCGACTAGGCCCAGCAGCCCGCCCACGGCCATCACCGCGATCGGGCTGGTGGGTTCATCGGCCTGGACGATTACCGTGGGCGGCTCGGCGATGGTCAGGCTGCTGACGGTTTCGGCCTCGGCGGCCTCGGCGTCGATGCGTTTGACCTGAATTTGGTCGTAGAGCGCCTGGTTGAGGGCCACCTGCTGGGCCAGGCGATTGCGCTCTAGCTGCTTGTTGGGCAGGCTTGAGTACTGCTGCCTGAGCTGGCCGTCGGCCTGGCTGAGCACCTGCTGCTGGCTGGCCAGGGCGGCCCGCTCGGCGCTGAGGCTGACCAGCTGGTTGGCCAAGGCGGCGCGGGCCGGGTCGAGGGTGCTGTTTTGGCGCACCTCGCTGACGCTGGGCAGGGCCGCTAGGCCCTGGCCGCCGATCACCTCCTGGGCGCGCTCGGCCAGCAGGGTGTTGTAGGCGGCCAGGTTTTGCTGCAAGCTCTCCATGGTGGGGTGTGACGGGCGCAGGGAGGGCGCGAGTAGCCTGATCTGGGTTTCGGTTTCGAGAATCTGCGATCGCAGCTGGGCAATAATCGGGTCGGCGCTCAGGGCCGAAGCCGTAAACGCCTGCCCCGGCGACAGCCCCAGCCGCTGCTCCAGGCTCTGAATCTGGGAGTCTAGCCCCGCCAGGGCAATTTGATTTTGGCGCTGCTGCTGCTGCCCGCCGGAGATCGACCCCAGCAGGCTGCCGTCGAGGGCTGCCTGGATGGCCGGGCCTTCGGTGCGATCGTAGGCTTCGAGGGCCTGCTCCGCAGCGCGCAGATCGGCCTCCACGGCGGGCAGCCGCTCATCGAGGGCGGTGCCAATGGCCCGCAGCCGGGCGCGGTTAGTCACCCGGCTGAGTTCGACCATGGCCTCAAACATCAGCCCCAAAACCATCCCGGCCTGCTCTTCGTTGGCTCCCTGAAAGGCCACGGTCACCCGCTGCACCAGGTTCTCTTCGCCTTCTAGCTGCACTGTGGTGCGGTTGCGCAGGGTCTCAGGGGCGATCGGCATACCCCGGCGCTCTAGCTCCAAACTGACCTGCTGAAGCAGCACGTCGGCCAGCAAAAAATTCTCTGAGATAATGCCCTGGCCCCGCTGCTGCACCTCGGTGCCGGTGGTGGTGAGGGCCAGCAGCGGCGCATTTTGCACCAGCACTCCCTCGGCTCGGTACTGGGGCAGCGGCGGCGGCTGCAAGGCCACCACCGTGGAGATGCCCAAAACACCTAGAAAAGTGCCCAGGCTAGGCCACTTATAGCGGTCTAGGGCCAGCAGATAACGCTTAACAAACGCAGAAGCCATCGCCGTTGCTCCTAGGGCCTAAAGAGTGAGTCTGCGGCATTGCCGAGGGATTCAAAAAAGAGCAAAAAGCCCAGCACGTCGCGGAAGGGCTGGGTAAAGGTGTTGAGAGCGTAGCTCACCCGCGCCAGCAGGTTGCGATCGACCACCAGAATGTCGTTTTCTTGCAGGGGAATATTTTGGCTCAGGTCGCCGCTAACTGCCGCTGTGGCATTGACCATAATCTGGTCGGCGGCCCCGGTTTCAGGGTTAAAGCGCAGCACCGCGATGCGGTTGTAGGCGGCCAGGTCGGGGTTCACCCCCGCCACCGCCAGGGCGTCGAGAAAGCGGCTGCCGTTGCGCAGGCTAATGGAGCCGAAGCGAGCCTCGGTGCCCCGCCCGCCCGTGGCTCGGTTGAGCACCCGCACGGTAATTTCGGGGCGGGCTAGGGTGGAGGTGGCCACCAGGTCGCGATCGTAGCTTTCTACCGCTTCTGGGGCCAGGCGGGGCACCGTCACCACATCGCCATCCTGCAGGCGCACCTGGGGAATGGGCTCGCCCTGCAACAGCGGGGTGAATAAGTCTACCCTGCGCGACAGGGAAGCTCCACCCGCTAGGGGCCGATCAACCTGCACCAGACGCAGATCGGCCAGGGTGGTGGAGCCACCCGCGGTCAGCAGCGCCACCGCCAGCTGCGGGGCTTGCAGGGGATACAGCCCAGGGCGCGGCACCTCTCCGAGGATGGTGACTTCTACCGGGCGCTGGGTGGTGAGAATCAGCGAGACATCGGGCTCTACGACGTACTGGTTGTAGAGGTCATAGATGGTGTCGCGGGCCTGGTCTAGGGTTAGCCCCGTGAGGCTGAGGGTGCCCGCTAGGGGCACGACTATGTTGCCCTGAATATCGAGGGTGGCCGCAAAGCTCAGGTCTGGGAACCGCTGCACGCCAATGAAAATGCCGTCCCCCGGCCCCAGGCGGTAGTCGTCAAAGGCGATGCTGGCCGGGGTCAGCCCTGGCGTTGGTCGGGGAATTTGCCCTGGGGACTGTGCTCCAGGGGGCTGTTCTCTAGGCTGTTCTCTGGGCTGTTCTCTGGGGGGCGAGTCTAGGGGGAGAGGGGCCTGGGCCTGGGCTAGCGGTGCGATCAGCCCTAGGGTAAGCAGGCCACCCCAAACCGCCAGGTGTCGAGCGGTGGCCCCCCAGCGCCCAGGAAAAATTGAACCAGCTAAACCCATGGTGCCTACGGTAAAACGGTACCTGCGGTAAAACGTTGACTGCAAGATGCTAACGACGACAGCGAGCGGCAGCTGACCCCTCCAATACTGCCCCAATTTTCTGACGATGGGACAGCTGCTTAGGGACTAGCGTTTAAATATCTCCCCCAAAGAATGGTTAGGCTAGATTGAATAAATTGTCATATGTGCAATACCTTCGCCAAATTAGGCAGAGTTAGGCAGGCTAGGAGCAGGATGAATGCGTCCCAGGTTGGTTAGGCGGTTGAGGGCTTGGGACCAGAAACCGGGTTTGGGTTTTTGGGGAAGGAGATTAATGATTTCTGCGGCATAGCGATGGCCGCGAGCATAGGCCTTGAGGTCGAGGATGGAGGCCTGGGGATGGTTGAGGCGAAACGACTTGAGCAGACAATGGGAGAGGTTAACCATAAAGAAGGCCAGACTGGCGGCATTGGTGACCGTGGTGGGTTTTACGGTCATAAAGTCTTCGAGTCCCCAGAACTGCTTCGCATCGCGGAAATTGAATTCAATCTGAAAGCGCAAACGGTAATAGTCCACCAGCACCGTCGCCGCCAATGTCAGGTCACTGCTGAAGAGAATGACATGGGCCCGGACTTGGGTGCGCAGATTAATTTTTTCGAGGATGACAACATTGAGGGGGAGAGCAAATTGCTCATGCACAGCCGTGCCCTGGTACCAGTTAGTTTGAATCGTGCCGTCGCGTTGAGGAGTCGTCGTTTGCTGGCTCAACCAGGCGGAGGGCAGGTTCTGGTAGTCGAGCTTATCGCCATACTTGCCCCGTGGATGCTGACCCGTATAGGGCTGATGCAAGGCCGAGTCACCGCGTAACTTTGAAATCAGATGCAGATTTTGACGGCGCACCATACAGAGGGCATTGTTGTTGCCGAAATGACCGTCCAAGACCAGATACTGCACCGTCAACCATCCCGTCATGCGCGCGAGCAGCGTGGCTAGGCTCGCGCGAATCCGCTGCAATTCTGGCGTTAGGGTGACTTGGTCTTTGGGCTGGGTCGTTCGTCCTTTGGGACGGCCTCCTGGGTTCTTGGCGCCAGCGTTAGCGGCTTTTTTGGCCGCCTTGGCGGCTTTCGCCGCTTGGATAGCGGCTTTTTCCTCATCCGTGCGCACCACCTGGTCTACGCTCACCGGGTAAGCATGACGTTCCCCCACCGCCACCAGCGACAAGGCGAAAAAGGCTAAGCCCGGCACCGGCTTGTCATACAAACTGCTAAAAAATCGGTCTAAGCCATAGGTCTGCTTCCCCGCTTTGGTCACGACCACTTCGTCGCCCGCCAGAATATACGTCTCCTCACGGCGGTAGCACTGCTGGCAGAAAAACACCCACAGTAAGCTCGCCCACGGGATCACGGTGTTAAAAAATCGCTGCACGCTCCGATAACTTCCCCCCGCTTCCGTCCACCGGGAAATCCCCAGCATCGTCACCCGTCCACTCATCGCTAACATCGCTTGCGCAATTCGACTCAACCGCCGAAGGCTGGTCTTGTCCCAATCCGTTTCCAGACCTTGCAGGAGGGCTAAAATATCTAGCATGGGCTTCTGAATGTGAGGGGTTGTTTGGTTACCACTAATCTATTTCAGAAGCCCTCTCTCGTTTTGGCGAAGGTATTGTTTGAGTAATGGCCTGCTCTTTGAGTAATGGCCTGCTGTTTGGGTAATGGCGTACTGCACTACCGCCAACCCTAGACGATTTGTGTAAGATCAAAGCGGTCTTGAGGAAAGCCCCATGCTTGTACAGCTCGTTCGCCCCCTGGTACGCACTCAGGTG
>JBBSLR010000233.1:0-5526 GCA_038255045.1 Phormidesmidales cyanobacterium | reverse complement strand
TAGCCGCTTCAAACAGAGTCAGGTCGGCGCAGAACAGGCCAAAGTCATCGCACACCTGAATCGGCTGAATGCTGACAAACCGGGTGGGCAAATTGCGCCCCTGCCCCTCACCGCTGCAAGAAACCAACGTCGCCGAAAGACCGCAGATCAGCAAAAATTGGGGCTTAAAGGGCGCGGTGACCATCGGCGGCTGCGAGAAATTACGGAGAGCTGGGCAAAACTTTTCACCCACCATAGCCCGCATCCTTAGAATCACCCAAAAATTTTCTGTAAAATTCCCTTCTTCTGCCGGTGGCCCAGCACCAGCTGTTGCAGCATTTGCCCTTGCCAAAGGGGCAGAGACTCGCTAGCTGGCCGAAGCTGGGCCACCTGGGACAGATCGCTGGCGGCTTCGGCCCCGCCCCCGGTCAGCCAGCGGGCAATGGGGTGATCCCACCCCTGGAGAAATTCGTCGAGCATGACCCGGTGGCTGTCGTCGATGGGGAAGGGGGTATCGCTGGTGTCGGCGTGGGCGGTGTGGTGCAGCCCTTTGCGAGGTTTAGCGGCGGCGGTCAGGGCCTTGGCGGTGAGCGATCGCCAGGTTTCGCTCAGCAGCGGCGGCAGTGCCCCCAGGCTGCCCGCCTGGGCCAGGTCATTGGCCAGGGCGACCATGTCGCGATCGCCGCTGTCTTCTCCGTAGCGGGCGAAGTCGGTGAGCAGGGGCTGCAACAACTCGCGCTCTAGCACCGTGACTAGCCCCGCGACGGTAGCCGCGTCGGGGGCGGGGATGGGGTTGCTGGCGATCGCCAGGTGAGCCAGCGCCGCCGCCAGGTCTGTCTGGCTGTCGAGGCTGAGGCAAAACCAGACGCGATCGCTGACCGCCTGACGCACGTGGTGCTTGGCCTGCTCAAGGTCTAGTTTGCCAGGCACACCCTTGGGCGCAGCCTCGACGGTGCGGTTGGTCTGACTAGCAGCCTGAGGCAGGCTGGGCAACGGTGCTGGGTCGGGCTGGGGGACTGGCTCCGGCTGGGGGACTGGTTTGGGCGGCGGTGCTGGTTCGGGCTGAGGGACTGGTTCGGGCTGGAGGACTGGTTCTATGGGAGCTGTCGTCGTCTTGGGAAGCGGAACAGAGGGGCTGGAGCTGGCCGCAGGCGGTGCTGCCATCGGGGCGGCTTTCTCAGCTTCTAGGGACTTGATCAAGGCATCCTGTTGCGCCAGCTGCGCTGCTTGCTCGGCCAGGCGGGCCTCCGCCTCGGCCAGGCGCTGGCTGAGCTGCAAAAGCTCGACCGCTGCCGCCCCGGCCCGCACCAGGTTGCCGTAGTGGGGCTCGCTCAGGTCGACGGGCTTGGCCGACTCCCCCGGTGGGTAGAGCCAGCCCTGCTGGTTGCCCCGGCTGACCACCAGCCGCTGGCCCTCGGGGTTGCTAATGGTGAGGGTGGCGGTGCCGCTGGCGGTGTGGGTGCTGGCCGAGTAGCGGCGGTTGCTGTAGGTAAACTCCGCTTCTTCTCTGGAATCTTGAGGCCGAGACTCTACCGCAGGAGAGTTTACCGCAGTGGTTTTGGCGATCGCTGGCTCTGGGCTGGGGGCGGCGGTGGTCGCTGGCACGGGAGCCGGGGCAACCAGAGAAGCCGGCTCTGGCTGAGGATCGATACCCTTTGATGGGGCTTCGGCAGGAAGTTTTGCTGCGGCAGCATCAGTGGCCCTGCCCTGGGCCGGTTCGCTGACCCCAAGCCTAGGGATGATGCCGCTGGCACCGGTTGCCAGCTTGGGCAGCGACGGCCCCGCCGGACGGGGCAGCGGTTGCACGGCGGCGGGGAGCTCTGACGCTTTTACCTGGGCAGAATTCTCCGCTGGGCGCACGCCGACTAGCTCTAGCTCGACGGTGGTGGTGCCCTGCCACTCGTTTTGCTTGAGCTTGTAGGCCACATCGAGGTGGCCGGGCAGGGGGTAATATTCGCCCCAGCGCCAGGCGATCGCCTTGATCGTCACATCGCTGTCGGCTTCGCCTAGCACCAGCTTGAGGTGGTCGCGGTTGCGGCCCACGGTCTGCTGCTCTAGCACCCGTAGGCTGGGCGTCCAAAACACCGGGTCGGGGTTCTCAATGCCGCAGGGGTGCAGGTGGTCGATCTGGTCGAATAGTCCCTGGTTCACATCCCCCAAGCGGGCCTGGCTGTCGATTTTAACCAGGGGTTTAAGCAGGTCGACCGAGAGGGTCTGGCAGGCGTAGTGCGACAGCCGCGAGGTCACCTGGCGCAGGTGCTTGGCCAAGAATGAAAAGCCCCCGGCGGCGCGGTGTCCGCCAAATTTTTCCATCAGGTCGTGGCAGGCTCGCAGGGCGGCAAATACGTCAAACTCAGGGATGCCCCGGGCCGAGCCGCGAATCACTTTTTGTTCATCGTCTTCGTAGGTGCCGATGAAGACAGGCACGCCGTAGCGCTCCACCAGCCGCGAGGCGACAATGCCGATCACGCCGTGGTGCCAGTTGGGCTGAATGACAACCAGCACCCTGTCTCGCTCAATATCTATTGTGCCTAGCTGTCGCTGCTGCTCGCACCAGGCCACAGCCTCCTGCTCAATGGCCTGGCAGAGGTCTTGGCGGGTGGCGTTGATCTGCTCGCACTGCATCGCCCGCTCTAGGGCCACCCCAACATCGTCGGTGGTCAGCAGATCGATCACGATCTGCGGCTCACTGATGCGGCCCACGGCGTTGATCCGTGGCCCCAGGCGAAAGCCAATGTGCTCGGGCTTGAGCGGCTTGCTCTGGTCGGCCAGCCCCGCCACCTGAATCAGCGCCTGAATGCCAAACAGCCGCGACCTGGGCAGCAGCCCCAGCCCCCGCCGCACCCAGCGGCGGTTTACCCCCGTCAGCGGGGCCAGGTCGGCGATCGTGCCCAGGGTAAACAGCTCTAGCAGCGGCCCGGTCAAGTCTTGGGTGCGGCCCAGGGCCTGGGCCAGACACACCGCTAGAATGTAAGCCACCCCTACCCCCGCCACCCCTCGGTAGGGCGAGGTCTCGGGCAGCAGCTTGGGGTTCAAAATCGCGTTGGCGGGCGGAATCTCGGGGGGAATGTCGTGGTGGTCGGTGATGATCACCGCCAGGCCCAGCTCGCGGGCGCGGGCGATCGGGGCCACCGCCGCAATGCCGTTATCGACGGTGAGAATAATGCTCACCCCGTCGGCGTAGCAGTCTTCGACAATGCGGGTGTTGATGCCGTAGCCCTCGGCCATGCGGCTGGGGATGGTGTAGCTCACCTGCGCGCCCAGCGCCCGCAGCGCCCGCAGCAGTAGGGCGGTGCTGGTCATGCCGTCGGCGTCGTAGTCGCCACAGATGGCGATCGCCTGCTGAGTATTGATCGCCGTCACCAGCAGTTCTAGACTGGCCGCCAGGTCAGGAAATTCTGCCAGCGGCGAGGGCAGCTGCTGCCGCTCGGGGTCGAGAAAGTCGGTGGCCTGGGCCGGGGTGGTAATGCCCCGGTTGATCAACACCTGGGTGAGCAGCGGTGACAGCCCCGTCACCTGGGCCAAAGAAGCGGCCAGGGGCGCGTTGGCCGTCGCCACCTGCCATCGCTGGCGCGGTAGCCCAGCCGTGGCGCTGGTGGCAGCAGGCGAAGCTTCGTGAAGGGCAGGGTCAGTCACAACACATCAGTCACAACATAGGGGCACTAGATCATGTGCACTTATGATAGCGGGCGAGCTTGGTTTGATATAGGATTGCATGGCAATTATCCTAGCAACCCGTCATACATTCCTCGGCTCTTGGCGGCTACGATTGGGATTGCAGTCGGCAAAGCCAATCGACTCGCTAGAGAGCCTACAGTTTGCGGACGGTGGCTTGGCCGTCTTTGACTTCGCCCACCAGCACTTCGGTGGCCAGGCCCACAAACAGGCCGTTGTCGAGCACGCCGGGGATGTTATTGATCGTCTTCTCTAGACCAGCGGGGTCATCGATCGCAGCAAATTTAACATCCAAAATCATCAAGCCCTGGTCGGTGATCACCGGGCCGTCTTTTTTGACGCCCATGCGCAGCTCAGGCTTGCCGCCGAGGGCCTCTAGGGCTTTGGTGACGGGGGCAACCGCCAAGGGCAGCACTTCTACGGGCAGGGCAAAGGTGGTGCCCAGCTTATCCACCAGTTTCGAGCTATCCACCACCACGATGAATTCTTTGGCGAGGGAGTCAACAATCTTCTCGCGGGTGTGGGCGGCACCGCCCCCTTTCACCAGGTTCATTTGGGGGTCTACCTCATCGGCCCCGTCAATGGCGAGGGCAATAGTGTCAACCTCGTCAAGGGTGGTGAGAGGAATGCCGTGCTGCTTGGCCAGCACCGACGCCTGAAAGGAGGTGGGCACGCCCTTGACGTTGCTGATTTCGCCTGCGGCCAGCCGCTCGCCGATGAACTGGATGGCAAAGGCGGTGGTTGACCCGGTGCCCAGACCCACGACGGTGTTTGACTGCACCCGCGCCGCCGCCTGGCGACCCACTTCCTGCTTCATCAGTTTGACGGGATCAATCTCGGCCATGGCTCTAAGTCCTTTTTCAAATCGCTGCGTTTTCGGTCTCTAGCATGACCCAAAGCGGTGCGGCTGCATAGATCGCAGTCATAATATTGAAAAAGACAAGACTGGGCCTCAGCCAGCCGGTAAAGAGACTGCAAACCAATGTCTATTCCCCAGGGCTCTACAGACTACTATGCGATTTTGAAGGTTAGTCGCCTGGCCAGCCTAGCGGCAATCAAACGCTCTTACCGGCAATTAGCTCGTCAGTTGCACCCCGATCTCAACCCTAACGATGAGGCGGCGACAGAGCAGTTCAAAATCTTAAACGAAGCCTACGAAGTGCTTTCAGATGTTGCAAAGCGCTGCCAATACGACCGCTATGGTGCCCACTGGAAACAAGCTCATAAAGGCTATGGGACTACCAGTTACCCCAGCGCTAGGCCACCTGATGACTTTGAAGAAATGGAATTTGGTCGCCACGGTAGCTTTGAAGATTTGCTGGGGGATCTGCTGAACCGTAATCGCTAAAAAAAATAAATATAAATCATTTGGTTCAGCTATTGTGAGCTGTTTAAAAGTCGGTCAAGATGCACTTTCCCTACGACAATACCTCCTGCTTCTGTTGAGCTTTGAGCTAAGTAATAGCCTGTGATTTCACCCCATTCTGGAATAATTAGTTGCAGTACGCCAGAAATAGTTTGACTCTGTTTTGAGTCTATGATTGTATAGCTAAGATAAGCACAACCATTGGCAAAGTCTCCATTCCCCTCAAAGGTTCCTCTTAAACGCAATTCGGATTCCTTGTATAACTTATAGCTTGATGTTACTGACGCGTGATTTCCTCGAAGAACAATCTTCAAGTCTTCTAGTTCTTGCCTCCATGATTTGTCGAGAAAGTCACGGAAGGAGTTATCTTTTCGTATAATTCTGAGAGCTACGGCATGTCCACTACAGAAGATGATTTTAGCTGGTCTCCAGAAAAATATTCCGTAACGGGTTAGTAACGCAGCAATGATAGTGCTTGATGCACCAATTATAGCTACAAAAATAGT
>JBBSLR010000232.1:0-5530 GCA_038255045.1 Phormidesmidales cyanobacterium | reverse complement strand
AGACTGGAAAAGTGCCTTAAATCGTTTCGCGATTGAGTTTGAAGGCAGGTTTCCCATGTAACGATCCCACGCTTGACACAAACTGGTTGACATACCCGTTTGGCCCTCAAAAGGCGACAATCCGCAAAACCTGCCCAGTGTTAAGGTAAGAGCCTGTAATGTAAAAGCTAAACCCTCCACCCGCTGGTGCCATGACAGACAACGAACCATCGCCCAGAAACAACTTTCTCTTCCCTCGCAGCAAGTATTGGGGCGAGTTTACGCCGCAGCAGCTGGCCTTCAACGCCAACCTGCAAGAGTTTGCCCAGCGGGTGTCGTTTGTCTGCAACCTCGAAACCGGCGGCAAAATGTCTGCCGATGCCGCCTACGACGAGATCAAGCGGCTGTGGAAAGACCTGAAAAAGTCAAAGGCCAACCTGATCGACGCCGAAGCCGCACCGCCCCCAGAGCTGCCGCCGGAGGAGTAGGGGCGTGGATGAGTGGATGAGTAGGTGGGTGGATGGACTGCCCTGCCCAAGCGGAGGGTTGTCCCACCGCTCCTTGGAAGCCTAGTTTCTGCGCTTCAGGCCATTCATGACAGAGTTCGGATTAGAGTCCAAGCGATACCCCAGAGCGATCCCAAGCTCTGGGGCTAGCGCAGATCTAAGTGGAGCTTCAGAGCCGCATCCACAATCTGCATGGGGCCTGGGCCTAAGCTGCCAACCTGGCGACCGATAAGACGCTGCTTTGAAATGGTGCGAATTTGCTGCGCCTGCGCCTTAGAAGGCTTAGGCAAACCGCTGTCTGCCGTAGTCAAGAGCACCTCAAACGGGTAGACTCGGCTCACCTGCGACGTCAGGGGCACCACCGTCACGGTTGATGCGGCCCGATTGTTGGCGTTGTTGCTAACGATCAGCACCGGACGTTGTTTAGCAATTTCTGAACCAACCACAGGATTCAAGTCTGCGTAATAGATATCACCCCGGTTCATCGGCCAGCCCATCGGCAACGGTCGCATCCCAGGCTGGGTCAACCTCTTCAGCCGCCAGCGAGTATGCCTCCTCTAGCTCCTTTTCGCGCAGCACCTCCAGGGCTTTTTCGATCACCTGCGATCGCGACTTACAGGCATGGCTCTGCCTATAGGCTTCAACGAAGGTAAGCAGCGGCTGCGGCAAAGAGATCGACAACTTAGCAACCTGCATCGGCATAGCCCTGGTAAGAAAAGTAGTCATACCCGTAGTATAGCCATCGCCCGAGGTTGTTTGGCTGCGCTCAAAACGCCGAGGAGGCCAGCCAAAAACTGACCAAAAACCCGGCTATGGTCGAAAACGTCACCGAGCCGCCGCCCATTTCGTAGGCTTCGGGCATCATGGTGCTGGCGACCATAGCGAGAATGGCTCCCCCGGCGGTGGCCTTGGCCATGTCGAGCATCCACACAGAGACCACGGGCACCAGCTGACTGCCGACCATGGCCACCAGCCCGCTGAGCAGCACCGCCCCAGCCCACAGAGCGAGAATGCGCCCCGCCGAGGTGCCTGCCTGGCGCATGCCAATGGAGCTAGACATGGCCTCGGGAATGTTGGAGATAAACACCGCCATCAAAAACGAGGCCCCCGTGTGGCCCGTACCCACGTGAAAGCCGATCACCAATGCCTCGGGAATATTGTCGATCATAGTGCCCACCAAAATGGCCAGGGGGGCAGAGCTTTGGGCCAGCTCCTTAAACTGCTGCTCAGAGATGGGAATATCGACCTCCACGCTGTCGAGCACCTGCTGCCGCCAGTGGTCGTCATCCATGGGGGCAGGCTTGGCGGTGGACTGGGTGGTTTCGCGCAGTCGTCGGGCCAAAATGCGGCTCAGCCCGCTGGAGAGCTGGGGGGCGTAGGTGAGCATGACGTCAAAATCGGTCTTGCCGAGTTCGTAGAGCTCCATGGGGGTGGTGGCTACCACCGTGGCTGATCGCTCTTCGCCCGTGAGCAGCGCCATTTCGCCAAAAATCTCCCCAGACCCCAGGGCGGCCAGCCGCTGGGGGCCTTTATAAATCGCGGCATCCCCGTCCACAATCAAAAACATCGAGTCGCCGGGGGCACCCTCCTGGCAGAGCACCGTGCCCGCCTCGACCTGGAGCGGCTTGAGCAGGGGAATAATCGCCTGCATCTCGGCGGGCGATAGACTGTGGAGCACCTCGATATGGCCGATCCGATCGAGCACCTCCGAGGCTTCGTCTTGGCGGTGGTGGTAGAGAAACCGCCGCGACGACGACGGGTGGCGAATAAAGCCCCCCTGGTTGTCGATGTAGCTTACGAGCACGGTGAACAGGGTGCCCCCAAAGGCAATGCCCGCCACCAGCGGCAAAAAGCCGCTGCTCTGGTAGGCGGGCAGGGTAATGTCGTAGGCGATCGCCGAGAGCAGCGTGCCGCTGCCAAAGGCCATGATCGCCGCCGTGAGCGATCGCGCCGGTCGCCAGGCAATGCCTAAAATTGCCCCCACCAGCAAACTAGAGGCCCCCACCAACCCTTGAACTAGCGCAGTAAACGGAACGCCCATGATCGCCGTGACCGGGAGTGCAATAGCCGGACATGATGATCAGGGTACTGCACAATGTTCCGCTTCCTGGCAAACTAGACCCTAAGGAATTTTTACCGCCACCCCTGGGCCGCCCCTATTGCCATGACCCCACCCAGCCAGCGCCGTCGTCGCTCCGCCTTTAGTAGCCAGCCGCGATCGCCCCGAGCCGCACGGGCGCCCGACCGAGCGCCCGTGCGGTTGTCGAACCGCCGCTCCTCCGGGGGGCTGTGGCTGCTCTGCGCCCTGCTCTACGCGATTACCGGCACGATCTTGACCGCCCTGCCGACGCTGCCCTGGCTGTGGCTAGTGGCGGCGGCGGCAGCCGTGGTGCAGGGGCTGGCGTTGGCTGGCCCCCAGGCGCTCCAGCGGTTTCAGTGGCTGACCGCCAACCTGATGGTGCTGGGCAGCATTGTGGCCGGCACGGCCCTGGCGGTGGCGCTCTCTGTGGCCCTCAACTACCTGGGCACCGACAACCTCGACGACTTGACCATTGCCAGCGCCTTCACTGAGATAGTGGGCTACAGTCTGCTGGCGGCGGGGCTGGCGGCGCTCTGTAGCCTGACCACCGCCGCCCTGGGCGATCGCCTGCTGCGCCGCTACCCAGGCCGTACAACCAGCCTGGCCCTGATCGGCACCTGCCTACTTGGCCTATTCATCGGCGGCGGCATTGGGCTGCTAATCTAACTTCAATTTTGGCTTCAATTCTGGCTTCAATTCTGGCCTTAGGACAATTCTGGCACAGATAAATTGGGCGGGCGATCGCCCCTACAGCTCGGTTCGCGGCCCCAAAAATTCCGCCGGCAATACCGCCGCCAGAGGCTGCTGTAACGACTCTGGGATCAAGCTATAGTGGGTTTTTACCGCCCTCAGGAGCGCTGCCCATGGCTGCCAGCAGCACCGTCATTGAAATTCTCTCTGCCGAAGAAATGCGCCGCACCCTCAACCGGCTAGCTTCGGAGGTGGTGGAACGGGGCGGCGACCTGGGCCGCCTGGTGCTGCTGGGGATTCACACCCGGGGGGTGCCCCTGGCCCACCTGCTGGCCCAGCAGATTCAGCGGCTGGAGGGGGTAGAACTGCCGGTGGGGGCGCTCGACATCACCCTCTACCGCGACGACCTCGATAAAATCAGCACTCGCACCCCGGCCCGCACCGAGATTCCCTTTGACATCGGCGATCGCACCGTGGTCCTAGTCGACGACGTGATCTTCAGCGGCCGCACCATTCGCGCCGCCCTCAACGCCGTGATCGACTACGGTCGGCCCAGCGCCATTCGCCTGGCGGTGCTGATCGACCGGGGCCACCGCGAGCTGCCGGTGCACCCCGACTACGTGGGCAAGATCCTGCCCACCGCTAAGGGTGAGTCGGTGAGGGTGTTTTTGCAGGATGTAGACGGGCGCGACGGGGTGGAACTACTCAAGGGGTGAGGGGGTGTTACGTCTGGTGTGCGATCGCCGCTACGCCCCCCCATTCTTCCCTACGATAATGAGCGTTGATTTCCACGCTTTCCTGTGACTGCACTGCCCACCACCCCAGAGACCCAGGCCCACCAGACCCAGGCCCGCAAGGCCGATCACCTGCGCATTTGTCTAGAGGGGCCAGTGCAGTGTGCCCAAATCACCACCGGGCTAGAGCGCTATCGGTTTACCCACTGCGGCCTGCCCGAGCTAGATTTGCCAGACATTGACCTGGGCACCACCTTTTTGGGCCATCGGCTGAGGGCACCGCTGCTGATTTCGTCGATGACCGGGGGCACCGACGAGGCCCACCGCATCAACCGCCGCCTGGCGGCAGTGGCCCAGCGCTACGGGCTGGCCATGGGGGTTGGCTCTCAGCGAGTGGGGGTCGAAAACCCTGAGCTGATGAACACCTTTGCGGTTAGAGATCAGGCCCCCGACATTTTGCTGCTGGCCAATCTGGGGGCGGTGCAGTTTAACTACGGCTACGGCATTGACCAATGTCGCCGGGTGGTCGATCAGCTGGGGGCCGGCGGGCTGATTTTGCACCTCAACCCGCTCCAGGAGGCGGTACAGAGCGGCGGCGACACCAACTTCAAAGGGCTGCTGAACAAAATTGAGCAGGTCTGCGCCGCCCTGCCGGTGCCGGTGATCGTCAAAGAAGTGGGCAACGGCATCAGCGCCCCGCTGGTGCAACGGCTGGTGGCGGCGGGGGTGGCGGCGGTGGATGTGGCCGGGGCGGGGGGCACCTCCTGGGCCAAGGTCGAGAGCGAGCGGGCCACCGATGCCCACCAGCGGCGGCTGGGGCAGACCTTTGGCGAATGGGGCCTGCCCACCGCCGACTGCCTTGTGCAGGCGCGGGCGGTAGCCCCCGATCTACCGCTGATTGCCTCCGGAGGGCTGCGCCACGGGCTGGATGTGGCCAAGGCGATCGCCCTGGGGGCCGATGTGGCCGGGCTGGCCATGCCGTTTTTGCAGGCGGCGAGCGCGTCAGAAGCAGATGTCGCGGCCCTGGCCGAGGTGCTGATGGCAGAAATTAGAACTGTGCTGTTTTGTACAGGGCAACAGCATCTCGCTGGGCTACGCCAGCCAGGGGTGATGGAAGAGGTTGATTGAGATAACGGTAGTCATAAAACCTCACCTCAGGAGATTTCTAAGAAAGCAGACACCAGCTTTAATCCAGCGACTATAGCCGTTGTAAGGTGGGCACTGCCCACCATGGGGATACTATTTTCCAGCAGTCACCTCAGTCCAGCTCGAGATCTGTCGTTTTCCTGTCTGGCCTTAGACTGACCCACCCCTACCCCTCCCAGGCGGGGACGGTGAGACTGCTTTGCCAAGGATTTTTCTTAACCCGAGCTGAGGGTAAAAAAAGCCGGGAGGGATATTGCCTCCCGGTCTTTTTTACTGCGAGGCATCTGGCCCCTGCCCTAGGAATTGACCGCCACCGCTGGCAGCTCCAGGCAGTAGCCAGCGCCATAGACGGTTTTGATAAACTTCGGGTGTCGGGGGTCGGGTTCTAGCTTGGT
>JBBSLR010000231.1:0-5532 GCA_038255045.1 Phormidesmidales cyanobacterium | reverse complement strand
CCGGTGCTCTAGCAGGTCGCAGAACACGCGAAACTCATCACCCTCAAACACCAACCCCGGCTCCACGGCGTGGATTTTGATCGGCAGCGAAAAGTGGGTTTGGGAGTAGCGACGGCTGGCCTGCAGATAGTCGTTGAGGGGCTTGGGGCCGTAGATATCGATCCGCTGCTGCCGGTTGCCCGCCAGGCCGCAGCTGGCCAGCAGCCCCATCAGGCCAAAGATGTGGTCGCCGTGCATGTCCGTGACAAAAATGCGGCGAATCTGGCTCGACTTAAACTCGCTGCGCAAAAACTGGTGCTGGGTGCCCTCGCCGCAGTCAAACAGCCACACCTCGGCCCGCTGGGGCAGCCGCAGGGCCACGCTCGACACATTGCGCGATCGGGTCGGCACACCCGAACTGGTACCCAAAAATGTAATCTGCAACGGAACGGCCTCTAGGAGATATCAGGGGTATCAGGTAGGCGGTGCAGGGTGTTGGGTATACGGTGCAGGGTATACCCAGACTCGTAAACCTTAATACCTAAAACCCAAAACCCTTCCCACTCACCTATCTTGCCACGACCCTGGGCGATTGGTCGGTGCCAGCGATGCAATCTAGAGCCAGGGAGTATCATCATCACAGCAGCGTCCACCGGGACAAATTCCCTTACTGAGAGCCGTACCCACCGATGAAACTGGCAACTGACTGGCAAGCGTGCTTAATTGCCGGGCTGGGCTGGGCGGCTATAGGCGCGGCAGCTCAAGGTTCGGTGGCGCCACCGGGGGTACACTACGCCTGGCAAACGCTGACCATCGATACGGCTCAGTGTCTAGAACTGGCCCAACAAGCCCTGGCATCCCAGGGGTTAGACCTGGTGCAGACCGACGGCACCAGCGTTGCGGGCCGTTCTGAGACGGTCACAGCGGTGTTTGTGTGCGCCGAGAACCCCACCGCCGTTACCACGGTCATGGTTGTGGTCGCCAGCGACGATGACCGTCAGGCGCTCAACCTGCTCAACGCCCTCAAGCTGGCGTTTTAGCCTGTGCGCATCGTGGTCTACCGCTACCAAGAGGCCGCGGGTACCCCAGCGGCAAATCGAGATGCCCCTGGGCCAGCGATTCTGAAAACTGCTGAGCAGGTCTATGTAGACATGGCCCTAGCCGCAGAGCCTGGGTATCGGCCCGAGCGCGATCGCCTCCTCGCCGACCTCCAGACCAACCCCGCCGATCTGGTTTTGGTAGATCATCTCGCTGACCTGGGCAACGACCCCCAGGAGGTCAGCACCTGGGTAGAGACCCTAGAGTCCACTGGGGCCGAAGTGCTGTCCATCAGCGGGAAGTCTGTGGATCTAGACAGCCTGCGACTGGGGACCGACCTGGCCCTGGCGCAGCGCCGCCGCCGCCTGCGCCAGGGCCACGCCCGCAACCGTTTGCAGGCCCTGCCGCCCCCCGGCAAAGCCCCCTACGGCTACCGCCGAGGCCAGGGCCGCTACCTGATTGATCGCGCCACCGCCCCGGTGGTCACCGCCTTGGTCAACGAGTTTCTGCTCTACGGCTCTTTGCGGGGGGCGGTGCGGTTCATTGAGGGCAAGCTGGGCAAGCGCATTTCGCCCTCCACCGGGCGGCGCTGGCTCACCCACCCGGCCTACCGGGGCGACCTGCAATATCGCGACGGCCAGGTACTGCGCGACACCCACGCGGCCATCATCGGCCGCCCAGAGGCCGCCCAGATCGACCGCCTGCTGCGCCGCAATCGGCCATTGCCGCCGAGAACAGCGGGGGCACCGCGATCGCTCGCCGGTCTGATCACCTGCCAGGAGTGCAGCCAGCCCCTGACCATCTCTAAAACCGCCCCCAAAACCACCGCTAGGGGCCAGGCCAAAACCTACCTCTACCTCAGGCCCAGCGGCTGCTCCCGCAATCCCCGCTGCAAAGCCATTTCCTACGACGAGGCGCTGCACCGCACCGTGGCTAAAATTTGTCAGGTGCTGCCCCAGGCCGTGGCCCAGTTCGCCGCTAAAATGCCCCCCGGCAGGCCCGCCCCCGGCACCCAATTGCAGAGCCAGATTGACGCTAAGGAAGCGGTCTTAGCCCAGCTCCCCGAGCTGGAAAAATCTGGCATTCTAGACGCTGAGACCGCCGCTCTGCGCCGCTATAAGCTGCGGGGCGAAGTATCTGACCTTCACCAGCAGCTGGCCCAGCTGCCTCCGGTAAACCTGCAAGAACTGTCTCAGTCGGTGTCAATTCCTCAATTTTGGCTTGATCTGTCTGAGTCCGAGCGCCGCTTCTTTTTCCGCGAATTTATCCGCGACATCCAGATCCTGCGCCAGGGGGACGACTGGCGAATTGAGCTAGTTCTGGTGTTTTAAGCCCAGCAATTATAAATTCAAGAATAGTTAGGATGTATTACCCGTGGTCGCTGGTGTCGACTCGTCGAGCATGAAGTCAATCAGATGTTGCCAGGAGTCAAAGAGCAGATACTTGGTTAGGAACATGGATTTTTTAACGTGCAATTCTCATAGGTCAGGCACCTTGCCTGACCGTGAACAGCCGGGACGACTATCCCACGTTACTTAATTCACGATCCTTAGAGTCTGAAGGTCTTGAAAGAAACCGTTGCGGGTGCCTCGCTGCTGCCGAATCCGCTGGTAGGACGCATCGACGAGATGCAAGACGGAATGAAACAAGAACGCCAGCACGTTGAGGGTGAGCAGGGTGATGGCGAGGTGCTGCTGGCCATGACCAAAATTATGCTCCAGATGATAGCCCTTGGTTTTGAGGACATTGTGGTTTTCATTCTCGCTTTTCCACCGGGCCCTGGCCGCCGTCACGATCTCGGCCACGGAGGCGTCATCAGTTGTTCTATACTCGCGGTGGGGCTGGAAAACTGTCAAATTCTGAATTTACAATTGTTGCCGCCGTAGAGCGACTTTTCCCGGTTGCCTAGAACCAAAACCCCGGCTTCTGAACAAGAAACCGGGGTTCTGCAAGCTACGCTTCTGGACAGTGAAATATCCCTAGCTAGCCAGATATTCGCGGATATCCGACTGGCGCTTGCGCAGCTTAGTCAGGGCTTCGCGCTCAATTTGGCGCACCCGTTCGCGGCTGATGGAGAGCAGGTCGCCAATTTTGGCCAGGGTCATGGTCTTGCCGTCGGCCAGTCCAAAGCGCAGGGCCAGCACCTCCCGCTGCTGGGGCGTCAAATCACCCATGAGGCGCTCTAGGTCTTGGCGCAGAGAGACCTGGGTGGCGAAATCTTCCGGAGAAGGGCCATCATCTTCAAGCAGTTCACCCAGCTCGGTGTCTTGGTTGTCGCCCACCTTGAGGTCAAGGGAAAGGGGCTGGCGAGACTTTTCGAGGTAGTCGCGCACCTGCTTGACGGTGAGATCACACTCGATCGCCAGCTCGGCCATAGTGGCGGCTCGGCCATGGCGCTGGGACAGGGTGCGCTGGGCTTTCTTGAGCTTGTTGAGCTTCTCGGTGATGTGAATGGGCAGGCGAATGGTGCGGCTTTTCTCGGCGATCGCCCGGGTGATCGCCTGACGAATCCACCAGTAGGCGTAGGTTGAGAAGCGGTAGCCCTTGGTGGGGTCAAACATTTCAACGCCCCGCTGCATGCCAATGGTGCCTTCTTGGATCAAGTCGAGCAGGTCGACATTGCGCTTGATGTATTTTTTGGCCACCGAGACCACTAGGCGCAGGTTGGCCTCAACCATTTTGCGCTTGGCCAGGCTGCCATCTCGCAGAGTTTTTTTCAGTTCGACTAAGGGCAGGTCTACCGCTTTGGCCCACTGCTCTAGATTCAGCCCGTGGCCGGCGGCTTCCTCTAGATCTTTGCGCTTTAGCTCTAGGGTCGTCAGCTTCTGCACCTGCTTGCCCAGCACGATCTCTTCTTCGTGGGTGAGCAGAGGCACTTTACCAATTTCTTTCAGGTAGGTGCGAACCAGGTCTGTAGAATGTTGCGCAGTTCTCATAAATCGGCAAAGTAGGGAATAGCAACGAAGGAACAGTCAGGGCCGGTATCCCCTATACGGGAACCTGCATAGACATGGACTGGGGAGAGTAGCATTGGCTAAAGCCTGGCCCTAACCGACTACTTCTTTTCAGCCACAGCCCTAGCGACGAGAACGAACCGGAACGGGAACTAGCTCAGCCTCAAGCGCCGCCGCCTCGGAGCGACGCTTGAGTAGCCATGCCGCTGCCACTGCGGCAGCGCCAATTTCGACGAGGGAACCAAAAATATCCATGGGGCAGAACTCGTAGGTGAAGTGTTATTGCTCTTTGTGTGAACAAGTGTAACATTTATGAAGCTGATCGTGAATGGTGATTAATACTCAGCGGCCGCTGCCCCTGGGGGTCTGCATTCCAATAGAATAGAGCGCTTGACGGTCGCTTATTGCATTCCAGAAGACATATCTTTGGGGATCTTGGCTGAGGCATTCTTAGAATCTAAAGAGAATGTTAATAAAAGTCTGAGAATTGTTTACATAGAGTAACCCTTGTATGAATTCTCTCCGGCCCCTCAGGCGGAGAGGGAAAGCTGAGATCCCTGGGTGTTTTTTGCCACATCAATGCGAGTTTGAAAGGCCGCTCGAAAATGAGGAATGTGGGTGACGGTGAGAATGCAGGCAAAGTCAGCCGAGATCGCATTGATGGCGGCGATCAGGCGATCGCAGCCCTGCTGATCTTGGGTGCCAAAGCCCTCGTCGATGATCAGCAGCTGTAGGGCCAGGCCCGAGCGCTGGGCCAGCAGCCGCGCCAGGGCCAGCCGCAGGGCAAAGTTGACCCGAAAGGCCTCGCCGCCGGAGTAGGTTTCGTAGGGGCGGGTGCCTCGGGCGTCGGCAATCAGAATATCTAAGGTGTCGATCACGCCCTGACCACGCTTGGTGGCCCGCTGGGTGACAAACTGCACGTGGAGCTGGTGGGCGCTGAGACGGCCCAGCAGGTGGTTGGTTTCGGCCTCGAGCTGGGGCAGCAGGTTTTCGATCATCAGCGCCTGAATGCCGTTGCGGCCAAAGGCCTGGGCTAGCTCGTGGTAGACCCGCTGCCGCTGGCGTACGGCCCCTAGGGCTTGCTGCTTTTGGGTTAGCCCCTGCTGGAGGGTTTCGAGGTGTTGGCGTGACTGCCCCAGGGCACCGAGCTGGGCGAGCAGGCCATCGCGCTGGCGCTGGCGGGCGGCGATCGCCTGGTCTAAACCCTCTAGGGCGCTGGGGTCGTAGGCCAGGGTTTGCCGCTCGGCGGTGACGGCGGCCAGGTCTGCGTTGAGCTGATCGAGCTGCTGCCGCTGCTGCTGCATTTGCATTTGCGCTGCTTCCATGGGGGCCAGGGCCAGGGGCTGTTGCTGACGGGCCTGATCCAGATCGCCGTGGCGCTGCCGCCAGGTTTGGGCGACCTGAAGGGCCTGCCGCACGGTCTGGTGACGGTCAAGGTCGTAATTGAGCTGGGCCAGATCGGCCAGCATGGTGGCCAGCGCTTGACCCTGGGCACTGTGCTGGAGCTGGTCAAGCTCGAGGTGGAGCTGGGCCAGATCGGCCTCTAGCTGCTGCTGCTGCT
>JBBSLR010000230.1:0-5534 GCA_038255045.1 Phormidesmidales cyanobacterium | reverse complement strand
GGAGAATGCAGCCGCGCTGGTGCAGGCGGGGGCGATCGCCGTAGGTCTCTCCACCGGGCTATTTCCCAAGGCTGACTTGGCAAGAGAGAATTGGCACCACATCACCCAACTTTCTAGCCAGTTGGCCAACAGCTTAGCTGACCTAGTTTAAACCAAGTCCAGAAGTGGAGTTCTGCCTGGGGGAAAACTACTGATCCTGAGCTGAACCTGGTATGGTCGCCTGCTCAATCCAAAATCCCCGGTCTAAAATTCCCCTAGCTGCCCAGCTTAAAGGCTTCTACGCAAAAGGCATAGATCGCCCCAATTTTTGCGCTGTTGACACAGTCAATCCACAGGGGTTTGGGCACCTTTCTCAGCAGTTCTGGGTCGCGCCAGCGGCGGCTGTACACCAGCCAGCTAGCCAGCTCTGCCGCAACCACCACAAACGCTGAGGCCACCGTATCTTGAACCGCCGACTGGCCCGCAATTGAGGCCAACGACACCGCAAAAAAGTAGCCCAGCAGCAGGCTGATCAGCACCAGCGACACCCGTCGCCAGGGGTTGATCAGCCACAGGCTCAACTGGTCGCCCAGGTCATCGATTAGAGTGCTCAAACGCGTGCGCTGCATAGGTTATCCCTCAAAATACCGATGCAATAGTCAAGCTCCACTGGTCAAACCCTTCGGCAACTATGCTTTTGCGCCTGACCGCGCCTGACCGAGGCCGACCCTAAAACCCAGCTCCACAATTGGGGTGAATGCCTCCCTGGCGACACACATACTCCAGCTGCTCGGCCCGCAGATTTACGGCTTTAGAAAAGTCTACCCCCACCAGGGCATTGCTGGCCTCAGGCTCAGCGATGGTAGCAACAAAGGTATCGCCCGGCGATCGCTCCGGCGTAAAGAAGCTCGCCCCTGCCAGATTCGCCCCAGCCAGGTTAGCCCCGGTGAGCACCGCACCCTCCAGGTTTGAGCCTTGTAAGTCAGCCTGTTCTAGGTTTGCCTGGCTCAGATCGGCCCCCCGCAACCAGCTATTGCTGAGATTAGCCTGCCGCAGGTTAGCGCCCGTCAGGTCAGCCTTGCTCAGGTTAGCCTCAGACAAATCAGCCTGGCTCAAATTGGCAGACAATAGCCGGATACCCGCCAGGTGAGCCTGGCGCAGCCGAGCTGCTATCAAACTGGCATGACTCAGGTTGGCAGCGGTGAGGTCTGCCCCCACCAAGCTGGCACCGTCAAACCTGCCGTGGTTGACATCGGCCGCAATCAACCAGGCGCTGCTGGCATTGGCCCCAGAAAAATCGGCGTAGGCAGCCAAAGAGTTGCTTAAATTGGCCCGCAGCAAACTGGTATTGCGAAACACCGCGTGGCGCAGCTGGGCTGCCACAAAGCTGGCCTCGGTCAGGTCTGAACCGCTGAAGTCGGTGATCCAGTCGTCAAAGGTGTCAATGCGGCCATCGGCTCCGGGGTCAAAAAACTTGGCCTTGCGAAACCTGGCCCCCGACAGCACCGCATTGCGCCAGACAATCCCCGCCAGATTTTGATTCTCTAGCATCAGGTTAAAGGCGTCGGGGCTTTCAAGCACGTAGCTCAGGTTGGTGCCGCTGAGGTCAACCCGGTTGAGATTGCCGCTGTGCAGCACCAAAATTTTGGCCAGGGTGCGCTTCACCATGCGCTGCCGCAGTTGCGGAATCAGCTGCTGTTCTAGCGGCAAGGCCATCAGGTCGTTGGCCAAAGCCAGGTTAAGCCGCTGCAAATCTGGAATCGCCGGTGGCCCCAGGGTGACCAGCGCCTGCTGTAGGGTATCCAACAAACCAGGGTCGCCCGTTTGCCCCAGCAGGTCGACCAACAGCGGGACTGCCCGCGGGTCTTGGCTACTGGCCAGGGCTAGGGCTGCCGCCTGGCGATCGCTAAACGATGTGGCATTTTGGCTCAGATTTTCTACCAGGGCCAAAAACAGCGCATCCCCAGAATTATCGGCAGGCAGCCGCCGGTCCAGCCACAGTGCCCCCAACCCGCCCAGAGCGACGACCCCGGCTAGCGCCCCAGTCACCGGCAAATGCCGCCGCCAACCCTTTGAGCCCAGCACCTCAGCCGAGTCAGCCGGAGAAAGCACAATTGCCGTCAGGCCACCGTGCTCTTCAGTGGTCAACCCCACCAGCGGTGTCGTCAGCGCATAGGTGCCCTTTTCGCTTCCCTGACCGTTCCCATAACCGTTGTCTTGGTCATCAGCCCCAGGGCTGTAGCGGCTGGGTACCTGCCCCCCTCGCAGCAGCAGTACCCGACTACCCGTCAGGTAGTCGTACCAGGCCCGCCGCGAACGACTCACCTGACCTGTGGCACCTACCCCCAGGCTGCTTGCGAGAGCCAGCCCCCCCAACCACGGCAAACTAGGGAACGCGCCGCTCCCCAACCAAAGTCCATAGGCCATCACCATCGGGATGCCCCACCGGCCCAGCTCTCGTCCTAAGACAGTTTGAACCCCCACACTTGGACGATTGTCGGCCACCACTTGCAGACCCAGCCAGGCCTTAGGCCAGGTTTTGCCCCTTGTAGCCAGGCTATGGATCTGGCTGCCAGCCAGGGCCACCGGCAGCACCAGAGCGCTAAACCACAAAACATTGGTTAGCGGTGGCACCTCCGTCACCAGCCGCTGGCGCGATAACCCTAGGGGCTGGGCGATCGCGCTCTGCACTAGCGTTACCGCCGGGTTCAACGGCACTGTCTCAGCCTCAGAGTGCCGCCGCACCGCTTCTCCCAGTGCCCAGGGCAGCGCTACGCTGCTCACCAGTAGCCCTACTTCGAGGCCCCAGGCCACTAGCCGCCGCAGTGCTAAACTGCGCGTCGCCGACAACCGCCCCTCAATCCGCGCCGTAGACACTTGAGCAGAAATCGGCTGAGAGTGAGAGGTCTGTGCCATAGCAAACCCAAAACAGATCAGATGCTTAACTTGCTGAATTGTCTAGGCGATCGCCGTTGGGCCAACCCAGCCTAGCTTCCCAGACATAATTGCCCTTCATAATAGCGAAGGCCTTCAATTCTGGCGGACTTTAGCCGCTACTCAACCAAGCCCAGCGTGAGATCTAGAGTTTTCCCCAAGCAAACTCCACTTCTGGACTTGGTTGAGGTTTATTCTCCCGCCCGGCCGCCCTCATGCCCCAAACCCAGGCACCTTGAGATCTGGCACATTTACTGTCATATTTTTTTGTGCCTCTAGATACTATGAGTACATATCAAAAACGCTCCTAGCTAAGGAGGACACGCCATGAAATCTCTAATCAAATCTTTCGTTCTACCCGCCGCCGCCTTTACTCTGGCCCTGGGTACTGGCGTGGCTTCAGCTCAGCCCGTTGCCCAGACTCCCCTCAGCCAGCCCGTCCAGACCAGCGGCTCGGTTAACCCCAGCCGCCCCTCCAGCTGCGGTGTTCTCGGCGATGGTGCCGTTCAAGTTTTGCAGGTTAATCAAGACTTTGCCGCCGTCGATATCGCCGTTAGCGGCACCAGTGGCCTCACCCTCTCCATTCAGGGCAACAACGGCTTCAGCGAATGCCACACCGGCGGTGGCGGTGCTATCAACGCCCCCGGGCTGCTCAACCGCGGCACTTACTCGTTCTTCATTGGTAATAGTAGCCAAACCCCCACCAGCTACAACCTCACTATCCGCGAAAACTAGATCGACGCCCGCCCCTCTGCGCCCAGTGATTTCCAGTGGCCGACTCAACCCGCTTGAGCCGGCCACTATACGTTTGTAGGGCATCCCCAATCCAAATACCAAATCCGAACACCCTCAGCCGCCACAAAACGAACGCCCCAATTAGCCTGATCGCCAAGCTAACCGCACTCTCCACCGCTTCAAACATCAATTCGCCTAGCGGGTAGCACTAATATCACGTTTGCAGGACAACAGCCCCGAAAAACTGCCGCCGAGATCGTCAAACCTATCGATGATAGAAGCATATATCGATGGGTGACAGGTTAAGCTCGGCATCTGTTTGTCAAGAGGTACTTGAAAGGACTCCAAGATAAGGGCTGAAGTCCAGTTGTTTAGGGGGTTTACGGATGGCCTTAATGACGCCAAGGTCACGATTTTCAGGAGCCGCTAAGTACGCGACCGGGTCTGTCGTTTGGCCATGGTTGTAGGCATAGTTGAAGTGATAGGGCCCGCGCCAGACCATCTCCATCGAGATGCGCTCCAAGGGTAGCTGCACGGCCTCTGCGACCGCATCGGATAAATCGACCAACACGGCATACATTAACCACGTGGCCCCAATTTGGAGTTTGATGCCATTGAGGGAGCCCGTCCAGAGATAAGCCAACCCCAACAATCGTTTGACTAAATGGAAGGCATCCTCAATCCGCCACCGACGCGCGTACAGGTCAATGACGACATAGGGCGGGAGCACCTTGGGGTCGAGCCCTGAGGTCAGGTATCGGTACCAGCCTTGGCCTTTGCGCACCTCAATCAACCGGAGTTGCAGGAGAGGCTGACCTGGGGTGAGACGCACCTCAATCAACCGGTCTTTCAACCCATGGGTCAAACCAAAGGGTTTGACGACGGTGTAGGCCAGATTAGATTTGGCCGCACAGATCACCTGAACGTGCTTAGCGACCAGTTTGGCCCACCACTCAAAATCATAGAAGCCTCGATCCAGAATCAGCAGGGTGTTGGCCGGGGCTAAGGCCAGCAGATTATCGAGAAACTGACAGTCGTGGGCTTTGGCGTTCTCGCTAAACCAGATCTGCACGGGGAGTTGACTGCCGAGTTCGATGACGGTACAGATTTTGCCCGCTAACTGACCGGGTGGACAATCCTGTAGACTTTTGAGCTTGCGGAAGAGGGCTTCAAGGACAGAGCCATCGGCGGCCCAAATCTGCTCAAAGTGCTGCATCGCATGGGTCACACTGGCCGGGAGGGGACGCTGACGTTGCTGCCAGCGGGCGGTTAACTCGGGCCGCAACGCCTGGAACACCCGCTCAAACACCGTGTGGGGAAAGCTTAAAAACCGTTCACTGACTGACTGTCGACTAACAGTCACCGCGTTGGCCCAGAGCAAATCTTGGCGATTCAGCATCCGGGTCAACTCCCCCACCGATGGCACCCGCTGCCACAGCAGGGTCACCACCGCCGCAACCATTAACGGCAACGTTAAAATCCGTTCCCGCATCCCCAGGCTGCGATAGTAGGCCTGCTGGTTATAGATGAGGGGACTCAACAACGTCCTAAGATGCTCATTGATGGCGGCGTTGTCCAGGGCCGGGACATGCCGTCCTCGGATATGGTCTGGATTGCGAGAGTAGCGATGGGTCATCTCAGGTAAGCTACATTCAAAAAGTGGGCTTCTTCTGTCAATACCCTCTTTTTCCCCCCTTGACTACTGACACAGACCCTTAACCTGACACGCATCCATATATCTAGAGACCTGAAAACAAAACACCCCCACATCTTGAGGATGAGGGGGTGTTTTGAATAAGAACCTGGCATCGAGCTATTTTGACAAGGGGCAACCCCCTCACTATCTTCGCCGCAGCTGCGTTTCACGACTGAGTTCGGGATGGGTC
>JBBSLR010000229.1:0-5541 GCA_038255045.1 Phormidesmidales cyanobacterium | reverse complement strand
AGAGGTGTCGCACCATTTAGCGATCACCGCACTCGGCACCCCTTTGATCAGCTGGGTCGTGATGAAGGTATCCCTACAGGAGTAGGGGGTTGTATCCGGCTTGATGGGTGTCGTTATCTTCGCCCAAGCTCGCCGGGAAAAATTTCGGTAGCTGATAGAATCACCATCTCGTGATGGAAAGACGAGCTGTGTTGGTGTTGGATCCTCAGGCGCTATAGACTCCAGCAGAGTCTGTACGCGCTGGGAAACAGCAATGCGCCGCGTCTTATTATTCTTGCTCCCTTTGCTAGGGACACGCCGATTGCCGATCTGAACAAGAGATCCTTCAAAGTTAATGGTGCCGAAGTCATCCGAAATATATTGCCACTGCAACCCAACCGCCTCGCTGGGTCTACAGCCGACGCAAAATAGGAACTCGACAAAGGGAGCATAGAGACGATAGTTCATGCCCTTACGGGTATCGTTCTGGAAAGCCGCGATCACCTGGTCTCGCTCATCTTCCGTAAAAGCATTGGGTTTAGGATCCACCTGGTAGCGATACTGGGGTAGCTCTTGAGCCATCCCCTCAAACTGGTTAGCTGAAACCAGCTTGTGCTTTTTGCCCCATCGACAGGCTGCTGCTAAGTACATCAGCCCATCTTTGGTGCGGTAGATGGTGGTGACCTGCTCCAGCTTTTGTTTGACTATCAGCGGCTCATCGATAGTCAAATCGCCCAGCTTCCGGTACAGCCGGGTGAGATTGTCATATTTTTCCTGGGTTTTGGCTTTTAGGCCGGGCAGCTTGTGAGCGGCATACCGTTCCCAGATGTCTATGACCGTCATGCTCTGAGGCTTGAGCGGCTCTAGCACCGTTAGCTGGGGCGGTTTAGGCTTGCCGTATTTTGCTAGGGTGTAGTCAAAGCGCTCCAGGGCGATGTCTGACTCGATGAGTTTGGCTTTGGCGTCAACAACTCTCCGGTTGATATCCGTGTCTGCCAGATCGGTGGAGAGATACTTTTGCTTTCCGTCGTAAAGATGCCGGGGCAGGCGTATCCGCAGTCGGCCTCGAAAGGATTCAATGCCAACGGATCCCTTAGGCGCTCTACCTGAATTTTTGCTGTACATGGCGCAATGCTCGAAAGGGGTACATGGAAGCGAACTGATGTACTCACCCTGATAGTCAAATGATAGTCAAACCGCAGCTAAATGCACCCAAAAATGACCAAATGTTACGAGGCCAGTTCTCTCAGCGAGAATAACCTGCAACTGAAAACCCCCTAATTTATAGGCCTTTAGGGCTTCTAAATCAAGGGGTTCGGGGTTTTATTGAGGGATGGGCGATACTGGTTTCGAACCAGTGACCTCTTCCGTGTGAAGGAAGCGCGCTACCACTGTGCTAATCGCCCTTGGGTTTTTTAAGATATCACATCCCCCGTACCAGTTCAGCGGAAAATTCTCGATCTAGGCCATGTCGGGGGGGATAGCGCTACCCTGCGGGGGTTGCTGCAGCTGGGCCTGGATGAGGGCTTGTATATCTTGACGACGAATCTCTACGCCCTGGCCAATCTTGCCGGGGGTTTCAAAGAAGATCAGGCTGTCGATGGGCTGCATGGCCAGGAGCTGAAATAAAATATGCACCACGGGCACCGGCAGCGCCATCACCTGGGGGTCTTTGTTGGCCGACTGGCTGGTGGCGGCGTCTTGCAGGGTGGGGTAGGCGTAGACGATGTTCTTTTGGGTGTTGGGCTGGGTACGGTTGCTGAGGGTGGTCATCATCCAGCCCTGCTCTAGGGTTTGCAGCACGTAGTATTGATCGTGCTTGAGCTGGCCCGCGATCGCCTTGAGAGTAGGAGCAATGGTGGTAATGGCATCGGTTGTGACGCCATCGTTGGGGGCGCTTTGCTGCAGGGAGGCGACTTGGGCGTCGAGATCCATAGCGTTAAGTCTTAAGAGTTAGTAGAGCTGAGGCAGCATGGGTTGAGCCACCTGCTATTCATCTTTACGTTAGCATCGCACTGCTGCAAAGCTCCTAGGAGTTTGTCAATGGGATTACGGGCAAATGCTAGGATACTAAACAACTTGCAGTCGGCACTAATCTACCGATACCGTTGCCAGCTACGCTTGGCGTCACCCAAGGTTGGTTGCTTAAACTGGCCCCCGTGCGGTGGCTCCCTGAGGCGGCTGTAAGGGGCTGCATCCACCACCACAAATACCTGAATATCGCTCCACTGTTTTGTGTAGCACTTTGAGGATAGCCAGATTGAGTCAGGGTATCTGTACGTTGAGCGTGGATTCGCTTAGCCAGCTTTTCTACCAAGAATTAAAAACTAGCACTGGTGCTCCCGAAGGGGGTTGTCAGAAGTTATCGCAGCGCTTGGCTACCGAGGTTGAGCGCATCTGTAGCGAGAGCGATCGCATTCAGGCGTCGGGCGACGTCGAGTCTTGGGCCAGGTCCCTGGGCAAGCATCGGTTAGATCAGTGCCTGAAGTATTACAACCTGGGGTCGCGCCAGGGTCGCGTTGAGCTGCACAGCACCCTCAGTGCCATTGTCTACCGCTACATTACCCCGCCCCAGGTGCAGACCAGCTACCAGGCGCGGCTGGGGCTGATCGAAGACTTCTTGCAGGGCTTCTACGTCGAGGCGCTCAACGCCTTTCGCCGTGAAAACCAAATCGGCGATCGCTACCAGCCCCGCACCCTGCTAGAGCTGGCCGAGTTCATGGCCTTCTCAGAGCGCTACGGCAAGCGCCGCATTCCGCTGCCCGGTCGCCGCAGCCAGCAGCTGATTATTCTGCGGGCCCAGACCTTCTCGCGGCAGCAGCCCCCCGAGCTAGCCATCGATATCGAGCAGGCCACCGACTACGGCGGCGACGGCGACGACCTGCGCCCCGCCGCCTCCCACCAGCGGGTGCGCGAAGAAATGATCGCCCAGGCCGATGACCTGCCCGAAAATTCTCTGCGGGGCCGGGTGGTAGAAGAACTGCTGGCCTACCTCAAAGAGCGCAATCAGGACGAATGCGCCGATTACTTCACCCTGCGCCTGCTCGACCTACCGACCCCAGAAATTGAGTCACTGCTCAACCTCACCCCCCGCCAGCGCGATTACCTTCAGCAGCGGTTTAAGTACCATCTGCTGCGTTTTGCCCTCTCCCACAACTGGGAGCTGGTGCACGAGTGGCTCGAGGCTGGCCTTGAGACCAACCTGGGCCTTACCACCCAGCAGTGGCAGCAGCTGCAAGAGACCATCAACGCCAAACAGACTAAGCTGCTAGCCCTCAAACAGCAGGGCGTAGCCGACGGCGAAGCGGCCAAAATCTTGGCCATGACCCCCACCCAGTTTCAAAAGCAGTGGACTAAGCTGCTAGAGCAAGCTTGGGAAATTCGCAACGTTTAGTTTGTAATGGTTAGCTTGTAACGTTTAAATATCCGGACAGACCGCGTCAGGCCATGAATAGAGACACAGATATTCCCGAAGACATCCTGTTGAGGCTTTTGCTAGAGCCTCTTTCAGCCGATGACTCACCATCAGGAACGCGCTTCTTTCCGGCTGCTGACGCTGGGCTATCTGAGCTAGAGGGATTAGACCCTGCACCTACCTCCCCCGTCTACCCTGGCACTGAGACATCTGTGCCAGCGGATCTAGATCCAGCGGCTCTAGATCAAGAAGCGCTCGATGCCGACTACAACCCTGTCTTTGACTTTGGAGACCTATCCTCTGTGCAACCCCATTTTGAAGCCCTTTTGAAGCGCCGCCTCCGGCAAGAAATTTCCCACCGCCCGCCGCTGTTTCCCTGGGAGCAGGGGCTGCAAGAGTACCCTGACGCCCTGCATCCTGGTACGAGCTCTATCTGGTTAGACCATTTGCGAAACCTGGCGGTTCCCGGCGCTGTGCCCGAAGAGGTGCTGGCCGATCTGTTTGATCAATGCCAGCGGACGATTCACGACATTCGCCAGACTGGGCGGCGGCTGGTAGCGGCGGTGGAGTCGCTGTTTCCTGACCAGCCCCAAACGCTGGCGTATGTGGCTCGCCTGGTGGCTCGGCCCGCCTACCGCTCTACTCAGGCCCCAACCCTCGACCGCCTCGACTACGCCGCCGCCGCCCCCCAACAGCAGGTGGCCCTGGCCATGCTAGCTGCCCAGGGTATTTTTGAGGCGCTATCGCTAACCGTGGCGGCGGCCAGCCCTACCCAAACCCAGACCTGGCTGACGGCCTCAGGAGAGCTGCTGGTACAGGCCATCTATACGACCGCTGGCGCCGGCGTTCTTGGCGGGCAGCTTGAGGTCAAAGCACTGCTGCCCACCGAGGGCAGCCTGGTGCTCAACAGCCTGGGCGAGACGCTGGGGTCTGAACGCTCTACCCCTGGCGAGCTAGTCCTGCGATTGGCCGCTGCCCCAGGGACAATTCATCGCCTTGATGTCAGTTTGGGCCAGGCTAGCCCTCTGAGCTTTCAGATCTTGGTGGCTGACGATTAGCCTGAGTGGATGCTAACCGCTGGGCTAGCCCAGCGGTTAGCATGGAGGCGACCCTCACCCTGCCGTCTCTATGGTTGCTTTGCGCTGGCTAGCCTCGTCTCCCCTGGCAAGGCCGATACCGTCCCAGGAGATCGAAGACTCGCTACTGCTGCGGGTGCTGGTGCAGGCATTGGTTACCGTGGGCATTTGCTCGGTGGTGGTGGCTGCTGCTGGGGTCACCCTGGCCTCGTGGTGGAATTTGCTGGCGGTGCCAGCCAGCGCCGTGGGAGCAGCCTTTAGCTGGCAGCGACGACGTGATCGCAACCTGGCGGTCAATTTTTTTATTGCCGTGGGCATGCTGATGGCCCTGGCGGCTTTTTTTGCCCGGCTGATTGAGCAGCCAGGCGATACCCGCATCGTGCTGGCCGAGCTGCTGGTGCAGCTCCAGGTGCTGCACAGTTTTGATCTGCCCCGCCGCAAAGACCTGGGCTACTCGATGATGATCGGCCTGATTTTGCTGGGGGTAGCGGCCACCATTAGCCAAACCCTGGCCTTCGCGCCGCTGCTGGCCCTATTTTTGGCGCTGGCGGTGCCGGTCTTGGGGCTAGAGTATCAGTCGCGCCTGGGCCTGGGAGTCCGGGGCCAGATCAAGCTCCGGCCTGCCTTCGGCAAGTTAGCGGGTATTTTGGCGCTCATTGTCGGTCTGGGGCTGCTGATCTTCTTATTTTTGCCACGGCTGCCCGGCTACCAGCTGCAAAACTTTCCGGTCAGCTCGGTGATTGAGACCCCGGACGATTTTTCGGGGGAAACCATTAATAACCCGGCCTACGGCAGCAACGGCAGCGAGGGGGAGGAATTTGGCGAGGGCGGTGGGGCGATTCAAGGTCAAGGGAAAGCCACTGGCCCCGGCGTCGTCGACAACTCCGCTTATTACGGCTTTAACCAGCGCATGAACCAAAACCTGCGGGGCACCATGACCCCCCAGGTGGTGATGCGGGTGCGATCGCAGGCTCCGGGCTTTTGGCGAGTGCTGGACTTTGACACCTACACCGGCCAGGGGTGGAATATTTCCCGCAACGACGACCCGCAGCGGGTGCAGCGGTCTCGGTT
>JBBSLR010000228.1:0-5553 GCA_038255045.1 Phormidesmidales cyanobacterium | reverse complement strand
GATTCACCGGCCTGGGTTTGGCTTATCTGGTAGCTACCATCGGGCATCTGGAAACCATCAACCGACAGCGGGCCGATTGCCACCGTAGCCCGTTTGGCTTTGTCGCTGCTGATGGTCATTTGCCCGCCTTCTCAATCTTGGCTAGGTAAGCGGCCAGCGCCTCTTCTGCCAGCTCTGACATGGTGCGGTTCTGTTTGGCCGCTGCCACTTTGAGGCGCGTCTTTATGTCCTCGGAAACATCGACCTGTAACCGCATGGTGTCGCCTTCGGAAGTCATCGCCATAAATACTACCTCAACTAGAAATAATGATCTTCATAGCCTCATATTAGCATTACTACTAAAAGTGTGTTACTACTATTTATAGCAATTGAAACGGCATATGTACAGGGCTGGGCCTACTTGGCCCTGGTTTTACCGTGCCATTCCGCGCCAAACCCGTACCCGCAAAGGACTAGAGGACTTTTAGCCATGACCGACACCGTTAGCCTTCACTCGTTCTGCAAAGACCACGGCAACCTACCCAAAACTTCCGTACGCCGCTGGCTCAATGACCACAACTACAGCACCAGCAACGGCCTTAGCCCCCTGGCCGTAGAGGCCGCCCTAGAGCAGTTCTGCCCCCCAGCTGCCCCCACCGCGCCCGCCGGTGGCATGACTATCGACGTGGGCAACCACCGAGGCCAGCTGGCATTACCGCAGCAGCCTGGGGCCATCGACCTGGGGGCCTACCGTGGCGAGAATGCCGAGCTGACCAGCTTTGCCCCGGAAGATATCGACCGTTTTCTAGATGCCTGTGACGGGTTTGTTGATGCCGTCAACGCTGATTTTGCCCACCAGCAGGCGGTGACCCAGCAGAAGGAAGCCGCCGCCGCAAAGGTGAGATCGAAAGTTGAGGAGGTGAAGGCCGCGCAGCTGCGCTACCAGCTTCGCTCTGAGACTCTAGCCCTGCACAACCGGGGCATTGATGCCGAGCTGAAAGAGGGTCTGGCCACGCTGGGAAAGCCCGCCGCCGACACCGCCGCGCCTGGTGCATAGGGCTGGGCCTGCTGAGTGCGATCGCTATTTTGATTACCCACTAAGAAACTCCCCCACCATGACCTACATCCCCCCGACTGAAGCCCAGCTCGCCGCCGCTGATGTGGACTACAGAGCCGCCAGCCCAGCCGATCATGCGGCCTTTCACCGCTGGTGTCTAGAGCAGGCCAATGGGGCCATGCCATTCAACGATTACGCATGGCTTGCATGGCGCAAAGCTACCGAGATAGCGCCTGATATGGATCCTGGGCTTGATGCGTTGCTGATGGCTTCACTGATTTTGATCACCCACTGAGGTAAACCATGGAACCAATCCGCACATCCTCCGGCTGCATCGACGGCAGCGCCATGATCGCCGCTGGTCGAAGGGCCGAACTATCCGAACCCAGAGACGGCTTATCCCTGACACTCGCGGCCTGCTGGCTCTCGCGGCAGAGCTACATAGATCCCTACTGGGCCACCCAGGCGCTGATCCGGCACGAACTCCCGACTACTCAGGCAAACATCAAGGCGCTGCTTGCCCTCACCACCCACTAAAAAGCCCCAGCATCGGCCTAGATAACCTGCTGGGGTTTTGCCCAAAGCCCCTAAAGAAGCAAAGGACTACCCACATTATGCAAAACGATCCCAAGCTCGACGCGCTCGCCATCTGGCTCGTAGAGCAACAGCAGCGCAGCCCCTCCCCGATCTCCCATCGTGGCCCTAGCGGCGATCTGCACCTGCACCAGCACACCCACGCCTCTCCAGCCCCTGCCCCGATCGCAGCCCCAGAGCCAGAGCAGCCCCAGACCTTGAGGCTGCACCCGCTGGTGTTTATGTTCAGTCTGTTTCTATTTTCGATTGCGATCAGCGTCCCGCTGGCGCTGCTGGCTGCGATTGTCGAGGCGACTAACCGCCCGTCTGTGCAGTATGTCCAGCCCAGTCGGGGGGGGTGGTAATCATGGCAAACACTGACCCAAACCGCCCCGAAATCATTACCCGTACTGCCTTCGGTGGCCGCTCAAGTGTGGCTCTTGGGGGCAACCGCTACAGCACAAAATCAGAGAGCCTTTACCGCTGGGCCAATGCGATCGCACTGCCCGCCCGTGGGCTGGTAGTCGATGCTGGACTGTGGGTGTCGGGCTTTGCCGTCGGGTTTCGACTGCCCTTTAGCCTGATGACCGCTGGCCTACTGCCCTACTACATGGGACTGGCCATCATGCTGCTGGTGCTCATCCCGCCAGTGTGCGCCCTGGGGATGGTGGCTGAGTCGCTGCCTGATCACCGGGGCGATTGCTGGGCACGGCTGGGCCTGATCCTAATCGCGCTGACCATTGCAACCAACGGCTTTTGGTTGAGGGGGGCACTGTGATGTTTGGACTATTTGATGAGCGCCTTTGGGTTGCTATCTCGCCTGAGGGGCGAAAGGTATTCGGAAGCAAGGCTGAAGCCAAGGCCCTGGCCAAACAGCAAAGTTGGAGCTGCCGCCCTGCCTTTGCCTCAGACGTTATGGATCAGAGGCCGCAGCCATGACCAGCCCCTACAACTACGAACGCGCCGACTACCCCCTGCTGCAAGGCATTCGCCAGCGCCGCTCGATTCTTGCCTGGGGGCTGGGCCTCACCGCCTGGACTCTGCTGCTGGGTAGCACCCTGATAGCAGAAGAGCACGCTAACGAACTTCATTGGATTCGCACCGGGGCGATTGTCACCGCCTTTGGTGCTGCTGCGATGGGCCGCTTTGCGGTGGAGGACAGCGTTAAAGCTGGCCGCGCCGCCCTCGATTATGAGGATGTGACCGACGCGGCCAGGCAACAACTGCTCTGGCAAGAGGCCACCGACCGGGTGGAGGTTGGTGCTGCTGTAGAGGATGCCGAGCCGGTGGAGCTGGCCGACGCCTGGGAATATCTGGGTGAGGCCGCTAAGGATTGGCGCACCCACCTGGCCTTGCTCTCCCCCACCGACACCGGGAAAAGCTCTTTCCTCTACCTGCTGCTGGGTGCCCAGAGCCGCGCCCGTGAGACGGTGCTCCAGGTCGTTGAGGGCAAGGGGGCCGCGTGGGCTGGGGTGCCAACCGACAACATTCTGAGGATCAACTTTCGGCCCTCGCTGGAAGATGCGCACACCATCTGTTACCGCCTGCACAAGCTGCTCAACCTCATCCAGCAGCGAGTAGATCGGCCTTCATGGGAAGGGCCGCAGCTGGTGACGGTGCTAGAGGAATATCTCACCCTCAGCACTGGGCTAAAGAAACGACGCGGCGCGTTTGAACCCTATGGCCGTGAGCTAGAGATCTCGGTTGAGGCTATGGCCTCGGTCGCCCGTGGGGGCGGTGGGCAGCTGGTGCTTATCTCTCAATCGCCCAATGCTGAGGATCTGAAATTTAGCGGTGGCATTCGCTCAAACTTTCGAGTCGCCTGCCTGGGGTCAAAGCTGGGTGGATTTGACGCCATCGAAAACATGATCGGCAACTACCGATTTATCAATGACCGGCATCGCGATCGCATCGAGGCAGAGTATCAAACTGCCCGCCGTCAACTCAACACCGCCAGACACCCACTGGTGCTTACCAACCTGCTGGGGGAATGGCGTTGTTTCCCTCTCCCTTACCTAACTGACGCGCAGTTAGATGCGCTCGATATCGCCTCGCTGCCTGTGCCTGATGAGCTGATCATTGATGATGGTTGGCTGCCCGGTACTGACGAGATAGGCACCAACGAAACAGGGCCACGCCCATCGCAGCCTGAGACAATTCACCGCCCTAAGCCAGCGACTACAACCATCGATCCTGATGATGAGCCGCCGCTAAGTCTGGATGCTATCGAGGGGATTATTTTGGAAGTCTTGGTCGCAGCTTCCGAGCCGCTAAAATCCCACGAAATTAAACGCCAGCGCCGCCCGCTTAAAAATGTCGATAAACCTGCCTTCGCCATGATTTTGGCCGACATGACGAGACGGGGCATCATCCACGAGACGGTAGAGGAGAACCCACGCTATAGCCTGCCCCCCAACTGATTTTCCACGAGACGGGGCTAGGTGTCTCGCGACCGTCTCTCCCTTTACCCATGGGCGTCTCGTGCGCGAGACACCCCCCGTCTCTCCGTCTCGCGAGACGCCCCCACGAGACGGGCCACGAGACGCACGAGACGCCCCCACGAGACGCTGAACAAATCGACCTACTGAGGTAAGCAAAAATGGATGAAGCTCAGTTCAAAAAATTAGCACTCTGGCAGGAAAGGGCCGCGCAGATCGGCTGTAGTTTTGCCCGCTACGATGCGGCCCTGGAGTTGTTTGGTGAAGATAATAATTTCATGGTCTGCCCCGATGGCTCGGTGGGGTTTATTGACCACAGCAAAGCAATGACATTTGCCGAGGCGACGGGGCGACCTGATAGCGACACCCGCAGCCATTTTCAACAGCGCTATGGAGTGCGATCGCTATGACCTGGCAATGCCCATATAGCCCACTCGAACTGCATGCCCTCAACCCCCACGGGTTTGACTACGGCCACCGCGTAGTGTTGCCCGATGGCCGCGCCGGAATGGTGAGCAAGGCGGGCTATAAATATGGCCACGTTGACGCTGATACCGGGGCTGATTGGAAAGGCTATTTTGCAGATTTAAGGCCAGAGCAGCCCGGCGAGGTGGGGTTGCCCAGGGTGCAGCAGTTGAGTCTGTTTTAGTACAATCGACCCTGTAGCGAATTTCACATCAGCCCCTGGCCAGCGCCGGGGGTTTTGCTTTGGGGTGCGCCCGCAAGACTGGCCTAAGACTGATCGGGGTAGTTGTCAGCACAGCAACCAGTCGAGCTAGTTAATCGCTTTTCAGCTCAAACCAACCTCCCAAGCCCGTAAAACTTCGTTGACTTTTTGCACGGTTTTAACCATCGGCCAACGCCAGCTGAAAAAAGTTAGCCGCCTGATTTTTTCAATTAGTCCAAAACGAGTTTTGACTAGGTTTTTAGAGCTTCCGTGCAAAAGTAATTGGGTTGGTGAGTCTCATTTTAATTCGGCTTCACCACCAGCTGCTCACCCTGGGGCGTCGCCACCGATTGGCAGATCTGCCAATCGGTGGCATCGATGCCCAGCAGCGACAGGCCCAACGCCGTCGCCCCCTGCTGGCTGTCGGCCACCAGCCGCCGGTCGCAGCTTTGGAGCTGTCCGGTGCTCTTGTGTTGGGCCTCGATCCGAACTCTATACCAAGCCATTTCGCTGATTCCCTCTAATCCTGTGGGCATCGTTCCCCACCCCGTGAGAGGCTGTTGAACGTCGCCTAACACTGTCGAACATGCCTAACAAGAATATCGGACTAAGGATTGACGCCGATCTGCTGGCCCAGGTCGATGCCCTGGCCGCTGAGCTGGGCACAAGCCGAACATTCGTCATCACCGACGCGCTACACCAGCGCATGGGCCTCGCAGCAGCTAGCACCGTTGAACAGCGTTTGGCAGATGTTGAGCAGCGCCTAACAAGTGTAGAACAGTCGTTAGGCGATAGCGCCAAACAGCGTAAAACACTGCCGAACACCGCCGCGCCCGCCG
>JBBSLR010000227.1:0-5588 GCA_038255045.1 Phormidesmidales cyanobacterium | reverse complement strand
GTTAGATTGAGTATCACTGCGGCATTTTGAGCACCTATGGCGATCGCACCTATTATCACCACCCCCAACGATTTTTCTCCCAGTGCGCCCAGCACCTGGTCACCGCTGCCCGCCCAGCGGCCGCTGCTGCTGGTGGGCCACGGCAGTCGAGATAGTGAAGGGCGCGATCGCGTGCTCGAATTTGCCGCCGCCTACCAGGCGCTCGACACCTCGCGCCCGGTGATCCCCTGCTTTTTAGAGCTGAGCGAGCCCACCATTCAAGACGGGGTAGACCTGTGCGTGGAGAAAGGCTACACCGATATTTCGGTGCTGCCGATTTTGCTGTTTGCCGCCCGCCACAACAAGTTTGACGTTACCAACGAGCTAGACCGTGCCCGCCAGCGCCATCCCCAGGTGACGTTCCACTACGGTCGCCACTTTGGCATTACCCCGGCGATCATTCAGCTGTGGCAAGAGCGGCTAGAAGAGCTAGATAGCCCCCGGTTTAACCCCGGCAACATTGCCCGCGAGGACACGGTGCTGTTGTTTGTGGGCCGGGGGGCCAGCGACCCCGACGCCAACGGCGATGTCTATAAGCTGGCCCGCATTGTCTGGGAGGGCAGCCGCTACAAAACGGTGGAAATTTGCTTTATCGGCATTACCCACCCTCGCCTCGAAGAGGGGTTTCGCCGCGCCCGCATGTACGCGCCAAAGCGGATTATCGTGCTGCCCTATTTTCTTTTCACCGGGGTGCTGATCAAGAAGATCATGGGCATCACCGAGCAGGAGCAGGCGGCTCACCCGGAGCAGCTAGTCAGCTACCTGCCGGAGATGGGCAGCCACCCGCAGCTAATGCAGATTTTGCGCGATCGCGAAATTGAAACCCACCTGGGCCAGGTGGCGATGAACTGCGAAATGTGCAAGTTTCGCCTCGCTGCCGGGGGCGGCCAGCCCGGCCACGGGCATGATCATGGGCATGGGCACGCCCACGACAATGACCACGGCGATGACCACGGGCACGGACACCATCATCACGGCGAACCCGTAGACCTGTTTCCCAAACCCGACGACTACCACCAGCGCGCCTGGCAGGTGCCCTAAACCGATTTTCTAGAGACCGAGACGGGAATGTTAGAGAGAGGCTGGTGATCGCAAGCCTCTCTCTTTATTGCATCTCAGGGGGCAGCCATGTTCAAATCGGTCGGTCGGCAGGTCTGTGCCTTTGATCTCGAGTGGGCACCCGACCCGGCTTCGGGGCGGCGGGTATACGGGCTGCCAGAGACCCTGTCAGAGGCCGAGGTGTTTGAGGTGATGTGGGCCAGGGCCGGGGCCACCGCAGACAAGCCCCGTCCCCACCTGAAAACGGCGCTGTGCCGAGTGGTGGCTGTTTCCGCCATGATCCGTGAGCAGGGGACCGATGGTGCGGTCTCCTTGCGGCTGACCACTCTGCCCAGGCAGATCGATCAGCTGATGGATGAAGGGGAGCTGATCGCGACGTTTCTGGGCTATCTGGGGCAGCACCATCCCCAGCTGGTGGGCTTTAACTCTCAAACCACCGACTTGCCCATTTTGCTGCAGCGGGGGCTGGTGGCGGGCATTGCGGCCCCAGAGTTTTGTCGCCGTGGGGAAAAAGGCTGGGGCAATGACTACTTTAGCCGCAGCGGCGACGCCCACATTGACTTGAAGCAGGCTCTAAGCGGCTGGGGCATTGCCACGCCCACGCTGCACGAGCTGGCCAGGGCCATGGGCATGCCTAGCTCTGTCGGGGCAGAACCACCTGATGTGGTGGATTTATGGGTGGCGGGCGATCTGCGATCTATTGTGGAGCAGAGCCAGTACGACGCGCTGAGCACCTACCTGGTGTGGCTGCGGACGGCTCGGTTTGCGGGATTCTTTAGCGCCAAGCAGTATGTTGAGGAAGCGGCCCGGGTGCGGCTGGCGGTGGGCGATCGCATCGCCCAGGGCGACCATCACCTCACCCAGTTCCTCAATCGGTGGGATAGCTTCAACCCCCAGCCCGCCGATGCCGTGGTGATTCCCCTCGCTACCATCCCCGACGCTACAGAACAGGCCGCCTGAAGATCGCATTCAGTCAGCTGAAATTAGGTAGAGAACTTACCCGCCCTCACTCACCCGGCGAATTTTGAGCACGTCGGTCATTTTGCGAATTTGCCCAAAGGTTTGGTCCAGGTGGGCGTGGTCTCTCACATCTAGCCCCAGATCAATTTCGGCGGTTTGGCCCGGAAAGGTCTTGACCTGGGCCTTGTGGACGTTAATTTGCAGGTCTGACAGGTGGGAGAGAATATCCTTGAGCACGCCCACCCGGTCGATCACCTCAATACGCACCTCCACCGGGTAGGTCTGGCGAACCCCGTTGTGGTCGCCGTGATTCCAGCTGACGGGAATGATGCGATCGCCCGGTATATCGGCCAGGTTAGGGCAGCCCTGGCGGTGGATGGCAATGCCCCGGCTGCCCAGGGAAACACTGCCCATAATCGGCTCGCCGGGCAGGGGGTTACAGCAGCCCGCAATGTGGTGCACCAGCCCCTCAATTCCTAAGATCGGGTCCTTAGAAGGGGCAGAGCGCAATCTCTGGGGGCTAGTGACGGCCCCGGCTAAAAACTGGTCAGAACCCTGGAGCGACGCCTCCGGCGACAGCACCGCTAGGGGCTGTTTGGCCTTAACGGCCTCTCGCAGACGGTTGACAAACAGGCTGAGGGTGACCTCGCCGTAGCCCAGCCCCGCCAAAAAGTCGTCTACGCTCTGGTAGTTGCAGCGCTCGGCGGCCATCTGGGCCGGCTCAGACTTAAGCAGGGCGTCAAAACCGCTGCGGCCCAGCTCTTTTTCAAGCATGTCGCGGCCTCGGGCGATGTTTTCGTCGCGGTGCGATCGCTTATACCATTGGCGAATGCGATTGCGGGCGCTGGGGGTGACAGCAAAGTTGAGCCAGTCGAGGCTGGGGTGGCTGTTCTTCTGAATAATAATCTCGACGATGTCGCCATTTTCCAGCGCCGTATCGAGGGTGACAATGCGGCCATTGACCTTAGCCCCAGCGCAGTGGTTGCCCACCTCGGTGTGAATCCGATAGGCAAAATCTACCGATGTCGCCCCCCGACTGAGGGGCACCACATCGCCATCGGGGGTGAAGACGTAGACATCTTCGTCGAACAGATTGCCCTTGACGTTTTCGAGAAATTCCTTGGCGTCTTTGAGGTCGTTTTGCCACTCCAGCAGCTGCCGCAGCCAGGTAAATTTTTCGTCGTCGGCGTTGATGCGGGTGTTGGTCGAAGCGCCGGTTTCTTTATACTTCCAGTGGGCGGCGATGCCGTACTCGGCGATGTGGTGCATCTCAAGGGTGCGAATCTGCACCTCAATGGGCTTCCCCTTGGGGCCAATCACCACCGTGTGCAGCGACTGGTAGCGGTTGGGCTTAGGCAGGCCAATGTAGTCTTTAAATCGGCCCGGTATAGGGCGAAAGGCGTCATGCACAATGGCCAGGGCGCGATAGCAGTCTTCGTTGTTGCCGACAATTAGGCGAATGGCAGCGATATCATAGATTTGAGTGAAATCTTTCTGCTGGCGCTCCATTTTGCAGTAGATACCGTACAGGTGTTTGGGACGACTGTTGACGTCAACCACCTGAATCTCGGCCTGGTGCATGCGCTGGCGCAGGGTTTCGGCCACCTGTACCAGCCTGGCCTCGCGATCAGCTCGCTTTTCAGTAATGTGGCGCTGCATCTGCCGATAGGCGTCAGGCTCTAAATATTTAAAGGAAAGATCCTCCAGTTCCCACTTAAAGCGACCGATGCCCAGGCGGTTGGCCAGCGGCGCGAAAATCTCCATGGTTTCGCGGGCAATGCGACTGCGTTTCTCGTCGCTGAGGTGCTCTAGGGTGCGCATGTTGTGCAGGCGGTCGGCCAGCTTCACCACAATCACGCGAATGTCTTGGGCCATGGCCAAAAACATCCGGCGAAAGTTTTCGGCCTGACGCTCGGTTTTGCTGTCAAAGTTAAACTTTGACAGCTTGGTAACGCCTTCAACCAGCTGCCGCACCTCATCGCCAAAGTGGCTTTCAATTTCTTCGGGGGTGACGTCGGTATCTTCGACAATGTCGTGAAGAAAGCCCGAGGCAATCATGGCGCTGTCGCCGCCCAGGTCGCGCAGCAGCCCGGCTACGGCGATGGGGTGACAGATGTAGGGTTCCCCCGAGGCGCGAGCCTGGCCCTTGTGCAGGGTATAGGCAAACTCAAAAGCCTGACAGACCAGCAGGTTATTCGATTTATCTTCGGGGTCGTGGGCCAGATCTGCGGGGCTGTCATCGTGGTGGGCTAGCACACAGGTTTCGAGCCACCCAGGCAGGGCGCAGTCATCGGGTAAGGGGGGATGAACCGTTGCAGTCATGACGCCAGTGACCTATCAGGGAGTGGGATGAACCAGAAAAATGTCGAAACCAAAAACCTATATCTGAGCACTGTATTCAGGTCTGAGCAGACCCCTGAAAATAAACCATTGATAGACTCAAAACTCTCTCAGCAAGCCTGAGGGCGTAGCACTGAGAGCATTGAGCAGTTTATTTGAAGTTAAGGTATAAAAACTCGACAGAGGTCGTACAAACGTTCTGTCAGTAGACCAAGGTAATGGGGCTACAAAAAAGCTGCCCACCGAGATAGTGATAACCTACACCATAAACTCTGGGAAAATCGCACCCGCCGCCCAGGCTGCAATAAATACTTAAAGCTCACCCGGGGTTGATGGATAGTTGTGTATTAATCTTAACATTTGTCTTTGCTGAGGGGAATCGGCAATTTATCGCTAACTGTCGTAAAATGCTGCCAGCCGCTGCCGATCTGGCCCTTTGGGGGATGAGTCAGCTATGAAAAATGCCCTGGCAACGCTGCGATCGCACCTGCAAACTCTGGAAACCTTGGCGCGATCAGCCCATCCCGACGGTCCCCGGCTGCAAGGGCAGTTTTTAATCGCTCAGCAGCACTGCCAAAACCAGCTGCTGCCCCTCGGCGATCTCTACCCCGACGCTCAGCCCGTGCTCACCGAAATCAACCGCACCTTTCGCCTGCTGGCGATAGATGTGGCGTTTTTGCAGGCGGCTCGCCAGTCGCTCACGGCTCAGCAGCGCCAGCGTCAGCTGGGCGACAAGCTCGATCAACTGCTGGGCTTTTGTGCGGCCTTAGAGCAGACAATCGACCCCATCATTAGCTGAGGAATAAAGGGGCTGAGGAATAAAGGGAAAGCGCAGACAGAAAAGTTTTCGGAAAATTCTGTCCAGAGATTTTCCCAAAGGAATCTCAAAGGAATTAAGCGCTCAACGAATCACAAGGATCTCAAATGCATCTGCATGATCGTTAACACCTAGGAATCCTGACGCTTGATTTCAGGGAAAAACACGAATACCGAATACCTCCGCTACCGGATGTGATTCGCGCTCAAGTTTCACGTCGGCAGGCAGCAGCAGCGACTTGAGGGTTAGCCTAGGGATCCTGCCTCTACCGGTGCTTTTTGAGTGGTTACTTTGTTATCGTCTTCCTATCAATCACGGCCCCATCAATCGCTCCCTCATCAATCGCTCCCCTATCAATCATTACAGAGGGGGC
>JBBSLR010000226.1:0-5603 GCA_038255045.1 Phormidesmidales cyanobacterium | reverse complement strand
CATCTGGTTTACGTCTCTGGGCATCAGCACCATGGCGTTCAACCTGAACGGGTTCAACTTCAACCAGTCGATTCTCGACTCTCAGGGTCGGGTGATTGGCACCTGGGCCGACGTGATCAACCGGGCCAACCTGGGTATGGAAGTGATGCACGAGCGCAATGCTCATAACTTCCCCCTCGACCTGGCGGCTACTCAAGCACCTGAAATCATCGGCTAGTCTTGATTGACTACCCCATTGATTGATTAGGAAAAAAGCGCTCCCTTCGGGGGGCGCTTTTTTGCTGTCCACTGTGCCTATGCGCCGGTGTGGGAGCGATACAATTCAATCAGCGTAACGTACTCAGCTTGCCGAGGTTAAGCCATGTCTGTGTTCACCAATGGCACTAGGGTAGACAGCACAACCGCATCTGGAATCCCCACCCGCACCTCTTCATCCGTACCATTCATATAGGTGCGGGTCTCTACCGCCACGTAGTATTGCGGCAGTAAGCTAGGGGCCAGGGCATCGGCGATCGCCACAATCAAGCGGCTGTGAAGCTCCGACCAAAAGATGGCCTGTTCTAAGTAAGGATCCATGCCTGGAAAGGGAGATACTATCACTGAGCCTATGGCAGGGGCTATGCCAAGTTTAGCCGACTCCTTTAAACCTTCTAAGAAGCATGCCCTTACCGCTTTGCATAGGGAGCAGCAGATTGACATCTGTTACAGCCATCACCAAAACGGTTAGGACATTCCGTACACCCCTGGAGCGATGGCTATACGCCATTGCGCTAGCCCAATTTTTGCCACGGTCAGGGGCCGATGTCCTAAGCGCGATGGCCATCGCTATATTTACCTATCTCACAGCCCCAGGGCGTTGCCTCGGTCGGTGAAGGTGACGGCGTCGATGTTCCAGTCAGGCTGGTTTATCAGCGTCTCGCGCAGGCTGCCCAGCAGGGCCTTTTGCTCGCAGACCGAGAGCGATCGCAGCCCCCGGGGCGAGGTGCGCGCCACTCTTATATCGATGGTGGCGGTTTTGCTCTCTAGGTCATAGCTGGCGCGGTAGCCCGAGAGGCTGAGATCGGAGATCGCCTGCTCGGCCAAAATCAGGCCGACGGTGGTTTCCATGCTCTGGGGCCGGGGCACCTGGATGGGTTCGATTTGGTAGCCTTCGCAGGTGGGGTTGAGGGTGTAAAGATCGACGGCGACGGGGTCGGCGATGGCCACTAGGCGGCGGGCGCGGGCCTGCATAGTGCGGCTGGCGTCCGCCAGCGCATCGGCAGGGCTAGGAGTGGGTTCTAGGGCTGAGGCTACAGCGGCAAGCTCGCCGCTAGGTTGCCCAGCACACCCCACCATCAGGCTAAGGATGGTGCAAGAAATACCCCCAGCGACCCAGGGCCAGGTATGGTGATGACGGTGTTTCACTGGGTTTAGACGACGGGCCATGGCAAGTGCTCCCTGGAATCGACGACATGTGTTGTCGCTGGCCGATTTTACGGCAGCGGAGTTGGAAACGGTAATGGAGACGGCGGTGAGCTTTTGGCAGGTGCTGTCGCGGCGCACCCGCAAGGTGCCCGCCCTGCAGGGGGTGGTGGTGACCAACCTATTTTTTGAGCCATCGACCCGCACCCGCAGCAGCTTTGAGCTAGCGGCCAAGCGCCTGTCGGCGGATGTGCTCAATTTTGCCCCGGGCACCTCGTCGCTCACCAAGGGCGAGACAATTTTAGACACCGCCAAGACCTACCTGGCCATGGGCACCAACCTGATGGTGATTCGCCACCAGGAGGCGGGGGTGCCGGGGGCGATCGCCGCCGAGATGGATCGCCTGCACACCGGGGTGGGGGTGCTCAACGGCGGCGATGGCCTCCACGCCCATCCTTCCCAGGCGCTGCTAGATCTATTCACGCTGGGCCAGACCCTAAATCCGGATCATCCCACGGCCGCGCTGCTGGCGGGCAAGAAAATCGCCCTGGTGGGCGACATTCTACACTCGCGGGTGGCTCGATCTAACCTGTGGTGCCTGACCGCTTGCGGGGCCGAGGTACACCTGGCGGCTCCGCCCACGCTGCTGCCGCCGGGCTTTGCCGAGGCCTTTCAGACCCAGTCGCCGCTAGATATTCCCCGCGCCATTACCCAGCACAGCACCCTGGCCCCCGCCCTAGAGGGGGCCGACTTTGTCATGACCCTGCGGCTGCAAAAGGAGCGCATGGCCCAGCATCTGTTGCCCAGCCTGCGGGAGTACCACCAGGGGTTTGGGCTGACGCGCGATCGCCTGGCCGTCTGCCAGCCGACGGTCAAGGTGCTGCACCCCGGCCCGGTCAACCGGGGGGTCGAAATCAGCTCCGACGTGATGGATGACCCTGATCTCAGCCTGATTGGCGACCAGGTAACCAGCGGCGTGGCCGTGCGTATGGCCCTGCTGTACCTGATGGGGGTGGGCAAGGGGGCAGAAAAACTGGGCTAAGGGGGCCTAATGTATAGCGCTGGCCATCGCCCCAGGGCGATAGGGAACGTCAGGGGCAACGTCCTAACGGCTCTGGCGATGCCAAGCTCGAAAACCCTGACGCAAACAAAGCCGCCTTCTGGCCTCTGGCCTCTGGCTTCTGGCCTCTGGCTTCTGGCCTCTGGCTTTTCCCTAACCCTGCTGGGCCTGCTGAAACATAGTATGCAAGGCATCGAAGGCGTAGTCTGTCAGCTGCCGGGTGAGCAGGGCCGCTAGGGGAGCTTGCTCTGGGGGTAGGGCGGCAATCAGCCGGGTCATGTGTTCGCTGTTGAGCTGGAGCGTAGCCTGGTGTAGGCCTATGAGCTGGAGGGCGGGCAGGCGGCGGAGGGCGGCGATCGCATCTACCTCGGCCAGGGTCTCAGTCGGGGCTGCCGCCTCGGGGCCATAGGTATACTCCACCTTGAGATGCTCCGCCAGCTTGGTCAGCAGATGACTGAGCTGAAAGGGCTTACGGACAAAATCGTCGCAGCCGATGTCGAGGGTCTGGGCGTGGTCATCCTCAAAGGCATTGGCGGTGAGGGCAATGATTTTGGTCGGGGTCAGGTTTCCTGCGGGGGCTGGGGCGCTCTCTTGGGCGCGAATATACTGGGCGGCCTCATAGCCGCTGAGCACGGGCATGCGCATATCGAGCCAGATCAGCTGGGGCCGCCAGCTCTGCCAGAGGGCAATGGCCTGCTGGCCGTCTTCGGCATCGCGCACCTCAAACCCCACCGATTGCAGCAGCTGGGTGAGCAGGTAGCGGTGGGTTTTGTCATCGTCAACCACCAAAATGCGGTAGCTGGGCTGCCCAGGGGCTAGGCCCGTTACTCGGGCGGTGGGCGGGGTGGCTGTTTGTGCTGGGCCGTCAGCCACCTGCACCGGCACGGTAAAGGCAAACTGAGTACCTTGACCCAGCTGGCTCTCAACGGTGATATCGCCCCCCAGCATGGCCACAAACTGGTGGCTAATGGTCAGACCTAGCCCGGTGCCGCCCAGCCCGTCTGCCCCCTGGCTGACCTGCATAAACGGCTCAAACAGCTGGTTTTGGTCAACTAGGGCAATGCCGATGCCCGTATCGCTCACCCTAAAGGTGAGCGGCAGGGTATCGTCGAGGCCTGGGGCCTGGGCGACGGGGTAGGCTGGGGCCACCTGCACGGTGACCTGCCCCTGGTGGGTAAATTTAATCGCGTTGCCCACCAGGTTAATCAGCACCTGGCGCAGCTTGAGTTCGTCGGCCCTGAGGTGGCGGGGCAGGCTGGGGTGGCGGTCCATCACCAGGCGCAGCCCTTTGTTGCGGGCGCGGAAGTCAAATATATCGACCAGGCTGGCGAGCAGGTCATCGATGTCAAAGCTGGCTACGTTGAGGCTGACCTGGCCCGCCTCAATTTTGGTCATTTCTAGAATGTCGTTAATTAAGCTCAGCAGGTGCTCACCGCTGCGATTGATAATGTCGATGGCTTCGCGGCTGTCGTAGCTGAGGGTTTCGTCGCAGGCCAGCAGCTGAGAAAAGCCCAGAATGGCGTTGAGGGGGGTGCGCAGCTCGTGGCTCATATTGGCCAAAAAGGTGCCCTTAGACCGGCTGGCCGCCTCTGAAATTTCGACCGCCTGCTGTAGTTCGCAGGTGCGCTCGCGCACCCGCTGCTCTAGCTCAGCGTTGAGCTGCCGCAGCGACGCCTCCACCTGTTTAAGGTCGCTAATGTCTTCGTAGCAGCCTAGTAGCCCAATCACCGCACCGTCGGCATTGGTCAGGGGCACTTTGCTAGTGCGGGCATAGATCTTGCCGTCGTAGGAGGTAGAGCGTCGCTCTTCGTAGCTCAGCCTCGGCGTCTGGGTGGAGACAATCTGGGCGTCTTCAGCTCGGTAGCAGTCGGCGTTGACCACAAAGGACAGGTCGGCATCGGTTTTGCCCGCAACCTGGGCGGGGGTGAGCGCCAGGTCGCGGTCAAAGGCCAGGTTACAGCCCAGGTAGCGCGAGTCGCGGTCTTTCCAAAACACCCGCAGGGGAATGGTGTCGAGCACCAGCTGCATCATGCGGCGCGACTCTTGCAGCGCCTGGGTGCGGTCTTTGACCCGCTGCTCTAGCTCGGCATTGAGCTGCTTGAGGCTCTGCTCTGCCTGCTTGCGCCGGGTAACGTCGTAGGCAAACCCGTTCCAGACGACGTCACCGTTGGCGAGCCGCTCGGTTTGCGACGCCTCGACCCGCACCCACTTAAACACGCCGGCGGGAGTGACCACGCGGTACTCACACTGAAACACCGGGTCGGTTTGCTGAGCTGCGGCAAAAACTAGGATCTTGAGGGCTGGCACGTCCTCAGGGTGAATCAGCTCCCACAGGGCGCTGGAGCGGGCCTGAACGCTCTCTGGGGCGACGCCAAATAAATCGTGGCAGCGGGGGCTGAGATAGGTAAATCTGTCGCTGCCATCAGCGTGGAGAATGTAGCGGTAAACCATCCCTGGCAGGCTTTCGGCCAGCTGCTGAAAGCGGGTCTCGCCCTGGCCCAGGGCCACAGCGAGGGCCGTCTGCACCTGAGCCAGCTGCTGCTCCTGCCGGTGGCGTCGCAGACCTTCGCCCACGGTAAAAAGCAGGTCGGCCTCAGCCCAGGGCAGCGCCAGGCGGCGATAGATTTGCTCTGGCGGCATCGCCGTTTTGAGGGGGGTGTCGGGGTCAGGGCTGAGCACCAGGGCCAGAGCGCGGGGAAAATGCCGATAGAGGGTCTGCACCCAGGGGGCCTCAGCCAGGGCCTGGTCGACAATCACCAGGGGCACCTCAGTGCCCTGGCTCACTAGGTCACTGAGATGGGCGATCGCCGACTCCTCCGTAGCCGCCAGCACTAGGGAATAATCTACAAACGCCGCCGCCAGCTGATTGCCCAGAGCCGATCGCCGGGCAGGCTGTTCACTAACGCAAAGAATGGTGCCTGTAGACATAGCAGATTTCAGAAATAGGTCCCAGTGGGACGATAGGGCGGGCGATCAAACATGGGGCGATCAAACATGGGGCGATAGGTCAGGTGTATTTAGCCACAGGAGATGAGACGCAAGCCGTCTTTGACAGCGGGGCAGCGGGCAGCGTGAAGTAAAAGGTACTGCCCTGACCCAGCTGCGACTCGACCCAGATGCGGCCCCCGTGGCGCTCGACAAT
>JBBSLR010000225.1:0-5613 GCA_038255045.1 Phormidesmidales cyanobacterium | reverse complement strand
CGAGGGCATTCTCGACGCCTATCGCACCGGGCGGGGCAGCATTCCCGTGCGCGGTATTTGCAATTTTGAAGAGGTGCACCCCGGCAAGGGGCGGCAGCGGCGCAACGCGATTATCGTCACCGAGCTGCCCTACCAGGTAAACAAAGCCGGGTGGATTGAGAAGATCGCCCAGCTGGTGAACGCCGGACGGCTGGAGGGGATTGCCGATATTCGCGATGAGAGCGATCGCGACGGCATGCGGGTCGTGATCGAACTCAAGCGCGACACCCCCGCCCAGCGGGTGCTGCAAGATCTCTACCGCACCACCCCCCTCCAGACCAACTTCGGCGTGATCATGCTGGCCCTCGACGATGGCCAGCCCCGCCAGCTGCCCCTGCGCGACGTCATGCAGGCGTTTCTCGACTTTCGCGAAATCACCCTCACCCGCCACTACCAGCACCAGCTGGAGAAAACCGAGGCCAAGCTGCACATCACCGAGGGCCTGCTGACGGCGCTAAATAACCTCGATGCGATCATCGACATTCTGCGCAACGCCCCCGACGGCACCACCGCCAAGCAGACCTTTCAGCAGCGGTTTGACCTCAGCGAGCGCCAGTCTGACGCGATTTTGGCCATGCCCCTGCGCAAGCTCACCGGCATGGAGCGCCAGGGCCTCGCCACCGAAGCGACAGAGCTGACCCAGCGCCGAGAGCAGTTGAATCGGCTGCTGAGCGATCGCAAAGAGCTGATGAAAGGCATGAAAAAAGAGCTCAAAGCGCTGAAGAAAAAATTTAGCGACCCCCGCCGCACCCGTATTCAAACCGATGCCCAGCGGGCCAAAGAGTCACAGCAGGTCGAAGAGATCATTGCCGAGGTCGCCGAAGAAGCGGCGGTGGTGGAATTTACCCAGAAGGGCTACGTGCGCCGCTATTCGCAGAAAGCCTACCAGCGGCGGCAGGCCCGCCTAGAGGCTGACACCAACCCCAAACTCCACGAGACTGAGGATGATCCGGTCATCCAGACCGAACCCGCCCTCACCATCCAGGAGGTGCTCACCCTCACCCGCGACGGCCGCGCCTTTACCGTGGCGATCGAGACTATCCCCAACAACCCGCGCCAGGGCAAGGGTGCCCCCCTGGTCAACCTGCTGCCCGGCTCAGTGCCGCCCGATGCCGACACCGTTGTGGCCCAGCTGGTGATTCGCGACGATCTGCTAGAGCACGACCTGATTTTGGTCACCCGCAGGGGCAAAATCAAGCGCGCCCCGCTGCAAGAATTCACCAACCTTACCGGGCGCGGGTTGACGGCGATGAAAGTCAAAGACGGCGACGAACTGGCCCATGTCACCCTGGCGGAGCTGGGCGACGACCTGGTGCTGGGCACCACCGGGGGGCGACTGCTGCGCTTCCCCATCGATGACGACAACCTGCAAGTCATGGGCCGCGCCGCCCAAGGCCCCCAGGGCATTCGCATGGGCAAGACCGAGACCCTAGCGGGCTGTGTGGCGGTGGCGTCGAGCAAAGACTGCCTGCTGCTGGTGTCGGCGGCGGGCTACGCCAAGCGCCTGCCCGTGGAGGGCTTGCGGGTGGCCAAGCGCGGCGACATTGGCACCCAATCGTTCCAGTTCAGCCTCAAGACCGACAGCCTGGTGGCGCTGCTGCCGGCGGTGCCCAAAGAGACGGTGACGGTATTCACCAGCGCAGACAGAACCGCGATTATTCCCGTTGAATCTATCCCGCGCCAGGGTCGGACTGGGGAGAGCGATCGCATCGTCAAACCCAACAAAGGCGAAATCATCACCCAAGTGATTCAGGTTGCTGCGCCTGACCAGGGCACTGCGCCCGAAGACGAGTAGGATGGAGACCGGCAGCTCTCAAAGCAACGTCATACTGTTGGGCGATTAAACCGTTGGGCGATTAACCTGAGTACAAACTATGTCAGTCATCACCTTCAAAGCACCGATTAAGAACGGAGTAATTGAAATTCCTGAGGAATACAAAAAAGCTTTGCTCGGTACTGGCCAGGTTGAAGTAACAATTTGGACCCAGCGCGACACCGCCAAGACCGGGTTGATCGCTGAACTGATTGAGCATCCTGTCGAGGTCGAGGACTTTGTCCCCCTAACCCGAGACGCAGCCCATGACCGCAACCTCTGAACCTTACTTCCTAGACTCAAATATCTGGCTGTATTCCCTGCTTAAGAAACGCCAACCATCCTCAGAGGATCTCCGCAAAGCCAAGATATCCACTCGATTAATTGATGCTCCAGGGGTCGTTGTCAGCCTTCAGGTGATTAATGAAGTCTCTGCCAATCTCATCAAAAAAGCCCGTTTCAACGAAGCTCAAGTCCAGAGCTTGATCCAAAGCTTTTACAATGGCTGTCAGGTAATCGCGGCTGATCAAGCCCTGCTGACCCTCGCGTCCGAAACCCGTAACCGCTATAGCATCTCTTTCTGGGACGGATTGATTGTTGCTGCTGCTCTAACGGCTAACGTAACGACCCTCTACTCAGAAGATATGCAAGACAGCCTTAAGGTTTTCGACCAGATCACGATTACCAACCCCTTTCTTTAAACCCTTCCTCAGATCTTTTAGTTCTTCCGCTCAACTTGCCGTGGCCCAAGTCGCAATCGAAAACGTCTACAAAACCTTTCCCCAGTCGCGCCAGTCGGCTAAGGATGTCGTCCCAGACACCGAGCCCGATGGGTTAGCGGTGCTCAAGCGCATCAACCTCACCATTGACGACGGCGAGTTTATGGTGCTGGTTGGCCCCTCGGGCTGCGGCAAAAGCACTCTGCTGCGGCTGATCTCGGGCCTGGAAGAAATTACCGGCGGCAGTATCTGGGTGGGCGATCGCAAAGTTAACGACCTACCCCCCAAACAGCGCGACACCGCCATGGTGTTCCAGAGCTACGCCCTCTACCCCCACCTGACCGTCTACGACAACCTCGCCTTTGGCCTGCGCCGCATGGGGGCCGACCTCGAAACCTCCCTGCCAGAGCTGGGCCAGAAACCGCTGCCCCCCAGCGACTCCCCCGCCAACCAAGAGCTAGAGCGCCTGCTCACCGCCAGCCGCTGGTGGGAAAAGCCCCTGGTCTCGGTCACCCGGCGGCTACCCCCCGGCCTGCGCTACGTCTCCGAGGCCGAGCGGCTGATCGACGATCGCGTGCGGGCCGTGGCCAAAATGCTGCAAATCGACCCGCTGCTGAGCCGCCAGCCCCGGCAGCTCTCCGGCGGGCAAAAACAGCGGGTGGCCCTGGGCCGCGCCATGGCCCGCAACCCCCAGGTGTTTTTGATGGATGAACCCCTCTCTAACCTGGATGCCAAACTGCGGATGGAAACCCGCGCCCAGATCGTCAACCTCCAGCGACAGCTGGGCATTACCACCATCTACGTCACCCACGACCAGGTGGAAGCCATGACCATGGGCCACCGCATCGCCGTGATGAACCAGGGCCAGATTCAGCAGGTGGCCACACCGCTCGATCTCTACAACCGCCCCGCCAACCGCTTTGTCGCCGGGTTCATTGGTTCTCCACCGATGAATGTCATCCCCGTGCAGGTGCAGGCCCCGTTTTTGCTCATTCACTCCGAGTTTCGCCTGTCGCTGCCCAGCGATTGGGACGATCTGCTGCTGCCCTACGACCACCGCGAGGCGCTGCTGGGCATTCGCCCCGAGCACCTGAGTTTGGCCCTGCCCGCGCCCAAAAATATTCGCGGCCACGTGACCCATATGGAAGCCCTGGGTAGCGAGACCTACCTGACGGTGCAGGGCGAGAAGCTGACGCTGCTGGCCAAAGTTCCCCCCGATGAGGTGGTGCGGGTGGGGGATCAGGTCTGGCTGGCGATCGCCCCCGAAAAAGCCCACCTGTTTGACCCCACCACCGAACTCTCTTTAAAGAACCCTTAGGTAAACAAATCTGGCGAATTGCGGTGGCGGCCCACCTGGTAGATCAGCAGTAGGGCAACGATCACGCCATGCTCCACGGCCTCAGCGCTGCCATCGGCTACGGTAGTTTGCAACGGCTTCGCTACCGCAGCGAAACTACCCTCACCAACGCCCAGGTCTACGAGCAAATCAACCAGGCTTATTTAGCCAAAGCCCGCGAAAATGACACGCCCCCACCCCGTAGCGTGGGTCACCCCCACCCACCGCCGCCAAATCTAGCCCCCCTGAGACCCACGCGACTCAATCGTTGCCATTGCCGGGGCGGGGGATTGTGACCTTGAATCTGTCAGAGTATAGCCATCGCTCCGAGGGTATAGGTCATGTCCTAATTGTTCTGGCGCTCGCCCTTATAGCCATCGCCGGCCTCAATTAGCCCCTCCAGCGCCGTTTGAATATCGGTGGTCAGGGTCTCTACCGCCGCCTTAGCGGCCCGCCGCGACTCAGCATAGTTGGGCCAGCGATCGGTAATATTCATCGGCTCGCCCAGGGTGATCACCGCCTGGCGCGTACCCAGCTGGGGCCGCTTGGGCACCCTTGTACCTTTTAGCCGCTCCACCAGGTCAAAGAGAATTAGCGTGGTCTCAGCAAAACGCTCAAAGGTGGGGTTGTCCTTTACATAGTGGCCCGTTACCGCCACAAAGCTCTCCACCAGGCGCATGTGGCGCAGGTGCAGGGTGGCGGCCTCAGCCATCCAGTTAGCCAGCCCCCGGTCCACCGGCGAGATCGCGCCCAGGTCGGCAATATCTTCGCGATAAATGTAGCTCCAACCGGCCTCTTCAAGGCGGCGACAGCGGGTCACCAGGGTGCCGGTGCTGGGCACCCCAAAGAACTGTTCGCCCACTTTAAGCGACTCATCTAGCAACTGGCCCAGCCGCTGGGCGATCGCCCCTGGCTCCTCCGGGTGCTCAGCCTTGATCGGAGCCACCCCATAAAAGCGCTCATAGAATTGCTCCATTCGGCCCAGCAGGTGCTGCCCCAGGGCCAGCAGCCGGGGGTAGTACTCTGGCGCTGGCACCGCCGCCGGGTCGCTAAACGACTGCACCGGCAGGCCACAGTCGGCCTCAAGCTGCCCCATCAGCCGATTCAGCGCCGCCCAGTCAGGGCGTGGGTAAAGATACCTCAGGCCCACGGGCAGCAGCAGCACCTGCTCACTGCGCCCCGCTTTCTGCAAATCTTCCACCGCCCAAAAGGCCAGCTGAGCCGTGCCCGGCTCCAGATCGCTAATCACCTCGCCGTGGCCGTTGGTGGCCCCTTCGGGGGCGATGGTCACCGGCAGCGGCGCATTCATCATCTGTTCGCGCACCGTCTTCAGCGCCTTGAGGTCAAGCCTGCGCCCCCGGTGCACCGGAATGCCCCCAATGGCCGCAAAAAACCAGCCCAGCCAGCGCCCCGCCCACAGGGGCATGCCCCTGTCGTACATAAAAAAGCTGTGCAGCGGCCGCTTGAGGCTGAAGCCCCGCTGGCGGGCCGCCTGAGGCACCAGCCGCGAGAATAGGTACGACAGGCAGATCGGGTCATCGACCTGGCTGTGGCGAAAGGCCAGCATTAGCCGAATTTTGCCCACCTGAAACTGGCGAAAGCAATCCGCCAGCACCTCGGGGTTGGCACAGGTCACCGGCCAAATGCCCGCTGGTAGCCAGGGCCGCAGCCGCAGCCGCAGCATCAGCGGCAGCACAATGTAGCTT
>JBBSLR010000224.1:0-5614 GCA_038255045.1 Phormidesmidales cyanobacterium | reverse complement strand
ACCTTGGTGTTTGACCAGACCTCGTTGAGCAGGCGAATGGCGATCGCCAGCAAAAACAGCCGCGAACAGACCTTGCCATACTTGCTCACCAAAAACTCGGGTATCGAGCGATGGCCGCCCCGAGTGCGGATAAAGTAGAGGGCGATCGCCGCCGTCACAAAGCTCAAGTAATAGATCGAGTAACCAATGCCCCCCAGCACCCCAAAGGTCTGCCCCAGGCTGGCGGCATTGTCGATCGACTTCGCAAAAATCCAAGAAATCGCCGCACTGGCCACCAGCAGCCACATCCCCGGTGCCTGCCCGGTGCTCGACTGGCCCTCAAAAAACTCCGGCGGCGTTACCTTATCGGGCGTGGTCTGACGCACCAGGTAGAACAGCAAGCCGCCATAACCAGCCAGCAGCGCCCAGGTGAGCGTACTTTCAACCATCGATAGCCCCTTGTATGGTGTTGTGGTGTTTTGAAATTTTACGAGTGAAGCGAATGGGTGAGTGGGTGGATGGATAGATTAAAAAGTTATGGCGATCACACGCAAGAGTTATCTAGAGGGTTACCAGCAGCCTCCCACCGGAGAATTTGCTTGGTCAACACCCTACCAACGCCGCCTGAATTTTCCCTGAGAAGCGTCTATTTGTCGATAGCACCTCAGCCCAGAAGCCGGGTTTCTCATTGGGGATCAAAGCCTTGGCAATCACAAACCCCCCTCTGTTACCCCCCTTACCAAGGGGGGCAGGGGGGATCGCCAGGGAAAATCAGTGCCCCTGCACCAGATACCCACAGCGGTGCTCGCCCTGCACCAGCCAGTGGGTGCGCTCCACCGAACAGTCGCCCAGCGCCATCTGAAACATTTCTAGCTCATGGCCGCAGATGCTTGGAAACGACTCCGCAATGTGGGAAATCGCGCAGTTATATTCTGTGATTACATAGCCAGAGCCGGGCTGACGCACATCGCCGTCATTGACCTCGTGCCACTCCGACATATAGCCCTCGGCCATGCGGAGCTGCACCAGGCGGGCCACTCGATCAGCTAAGTGGCCTGTGCCCACGCGATCGCGGTATTCCAGGGCCTTGCGCTCCCACTGCTTGCGCAGCAGAGTGCCCACCTGGTCTTTGCCCACCGTCTCCGACAGAGTGTTGAGCAGCGACAGGGCAAACTCGTCATATTTGTGGGGGAAGCGATCGCGCCCCTTAGCACTCACCTGATACAGATGGTTGGGTCGCCCCATGCCCTCCTGTACGACCCGGTGCTCGATCAGTTCTTCGGTTTCTAAATCTTTTAGGTGGCGGCGAATGGCCTGGGCGCTGACCTCAAAGTGTTTTGCCAAATCGTGGGCCGTTGCCTCGCCCCGCTTGAGCAGGTATGTCAAAATGTCGTCTTTTGTAGAGGGTTGCTGCACAGAGGTCATGGCGTTGGCCCACCTAGCCGTCAGAGATTACGATCCTTGATTGCCCCGTAGACCCGGCCTACCCCAGCCTCGGATTATCCTCAGCCAGAAAGACAGAAATCTACTTTGACAACTTTCGTGTTGCTAAACTACCCTAAAGATAGTTAGACAACGTAAGTGTTGCTTAATTGTATAAAATTATTGGGCTGTGTAGCTATACCACTCTGTAATGACTGACACCAAAACCAACCAGGCCACCGATAAAAACCTAGAGCTGATGCGCAGCTTCGCCAAGAGCTATGCCAAGCGCACCGGCACCTACTTTTGCTCTGACCCGGGCGTGACGGCGGTGGTGCTGGAGGGTCTAGCCAAGCACAAAGACGATTTTGGCTCGCCGCTCTGCCCCTGTCGCCACTACGAAGACAAAGAAGCCGAGGTCAAAGCCATCTACTGGAACTGCCCCTGCGTACCCATGCAGGAGCGCAAAGAGTGCCACTGCATGCTCTTTCTCACCCCCGACAACCCCTTCGCGGGCCAAGAGCAAGACATCGCCTTTGACACCATTCGCACCGAAACCGACAAGTTTTAGGTATGGGTCTCGGTTTCTAGCCCGCCCCGTTACAGCCTTTCCCGTTACAGCTTTTGTTACAGCCCGTTCTAAGAGTCGCGTCATGACTGCTTCTGTTCAAACCCTCGTTAGCCAGCCTTACAAGTACGGCTTCACCACCGACATTGAGGCCGATGTTATCCCTCGCGGCCTTAGCGAAGACGTGGTGCGGATGATCTCGGCTAAGAAGAACGAGCCAGCCTTCATGCTGGAGTTTCGGCTGCGGGCCTACCGCAAGTGGCTGACGATGAAAGAGCCCACCTGGCCCAACGTCAAATATCCCCCCATCGACTACCAAAACATCGTCTACTACTCGGCCCCCAAAACCCAGCCCAAAAAGCTCGGCAGCCTGGATGAGGTTGACCCGACGATGCTTGAAACCTTCGAGAAGCTGGGCATTCCCCTCTCGGAGCCAAAGCGGTTGGCCAACGTAGCGGTGGATGCGATTTTCGACAGCGTTTCGATAGCCACCACCTTTAAAGCAAAGCTGGCCGAGTCGGGGGTGATCTTTTGCTCTATCTCCGAGGCGCTGCAAGAGCACCCAGAGCTGTTAGAGAAGTATCTGGGCACGGTGATTCCCATCGGCGACAACTACTTTGCGGCGCTCAACTCGGCGGTGTTTAGCGACGGGTCCTTTGTCTACATTCCCAAAGACACCCAGTGCCCGATGGATCTGTCCACCTACTTTCGCATCAACAACGGCGACTCGGGCCAGTTTGAGCGCACGCTGATTGTGGCGGAGGCGGGCAGCTCGGTGACCTATCTGGAGGGCTGCACGGCACCGATGTATGACAGCAACCAGCTCCACGCGGCGATCGTCGAGCTGGTGGCGATGGATGACGCCAGCATCAACTACTCCACCGTGCAGAACTGGTATGCGGGCGACGAGAACGGCAAGGGCGGCATCTACAACTTCGTCACCAAGCGCGGCCTGTGTGCCGGGAAGAATTCCAAAATCTCCTGGACTCAGGTGGAAACCGGCTCGGCCATTACCTGGAAGTACCCCAGCTGCTTGCTGGTGGGCGACAACTCTGTAGGCGAGTTTTACTCGGTGGCGCTGACCAACCACCACCAGCAGGCCGACACCGGCACCAAGATGGTGCACGTGGGCAAAAACACCCGCAGCACCATCATTTCCAAGGGCATTTCGGCGGCTAAATCCAAAAATAGCTACCGGGGCCTGGTGAAAATTGGGCCAAAGGCGATCGGGGCGCGCAACTACTCCCAGTGCGACTCGATGCTGATTGGCGACACCTCTAGCGCCAATACGTTCCCCTACATTCAGGTGCAGAACAGCACCGCCCAGGTGGAGCACGAAGCCTCGACCTCCAAAATTGGCGAAGACCAGCTGTTTTACTTTGCCCAGCGGGGCATTTCGCCGGAGGATGAGGTGTCGATGATCATCAGCGGCTTCTGTCGCGATGTGTTTAACAAGCTGCCGATGGAGTTTGCCGCTGAGGCGGACAAGCTGCTGGCCCTGAAGCTCGAGAACACCGTGGGGTAGAAGAGATGTGGATGGGTGGATGGGTGGATGGGTGAGCAACCCGTAGGGTGCATCCGCGAAGCGATGCACCACCCCCACCGGAATCCCCGCGCGGTGCATTGCTGGCGCGAATGCACCCTACGAATCCTCGGTCATAGACAAGAACTTTAATTTCAACGCGCAGGAGCATGGTGGGCGGTGCCCACCCTACGAAAGAACCATGATTAATGACAACAGCGACATCATTCTCTCAGTACGCGATCTCCGGGCCACCGTAGACGGCACGGAAATTCTCAAGGGCCTGAACCTAGAGGTGCGGGCGGGCGAAATTCACGCCATTATGGGCCTCAACGGCTCGGGCAAAAGCACCTTCTCGAAGGTGCTGGCGGGCCACCCCGACTACGAAATCACCGCCGGAGAGATTCACTTCAAGGGGCAGGACATTCTAGAGCTGGAGCCCCACGAGCGCGCCACATCCGGCATCTTTCTGGCGTTTCAGTACCCGCTGGAAATCCCCGGCGTCAGCAACCGCGACTTTCTGCGGGTGGCCTACAACGCCCACCGCAAGGCGCGGGGCGAAGAAGAAATCGACGTGTTCGACTTTGACGACCTGATTGAAGAGAAGCTGGATGTCGTAAAAATGGACGCCTCTTTCTTGGACCGCAGCGTCAACGAGGGCTTTTCGGGCGGCGAGAAAAAGCGCAACGAGATTTTGCAGATGGCGCTGCTAGAGCCGGTGCTGAGCATTCTCGATGAAACCGACTCGGGCCTGGATATTGACGCGCTCAAGACCGTGGCGGGCGGGGTCAACCAGCTCAGCAACGCCGACAACGCCGTGGTGCTGATCACCCACTACCAGCGGCTGCTCGACTACATCATTCCCGACTATGTGCATGTGATGGCCGATGGCCGGATCATTACCACGGGTGACAAGGCCCTGGCCAAGGAGCTAGAGGCGCGGGGCTACGAGTGGGTGATGGCAGAGCACCGGGCGGAGGTGACGGCGTAATGGCAAACTCCGTATCAGAACTGAAGTTGTCGGCTACCGACCAGCGGGATGCCTACCTGAAGGGGCTGGTGCAGACCGTGAGGGCGGCGGTGCCTGGGGATCTGGGGCTGGGGGAGGTGCGATCGCGCGCCGCATCCTTTCTCAACGAGCAAACCTTCCCCTCCACCCGGCAGGAAGACTGGCGCTTCACCGACCTGTCGCCCATGCTAGCCATCGACTTTGCCACCGCTGGGGAAGCTGCTGTTGCAGAGATCGATATGGCTGAGCTACGCCTAGCAGAAACCGCTGGCGCTCAAATTGTGGTGGTCAACGGACGGGTGAGCACCGAGCTTTCTCGGCTGGAGAACTTGCCCGAGGGGGCCAAAGTTGGTTCCCTCCGCGCCCGTCCCGAACTCCAGGCTCAGCTGGTAGATCGATTGGCCCAGGCCAGCGGCAGCCACGAAGTGTTTACCGCCCTCAACACCGCTGGCTTTCAGGATGCGGTGTTGGTTTGGCTGCCCCGCAACGGGGTGGTTGAGACGCCGATTCAGATTATCTACGTCTCCCAGGCTGGGAAAAATCCTTGCATAGTGCAGCCCCGCTGCCTGGTGGTGGCCGAGTCGGGCAGCGCCGTCACTCTGATCGAAGACTTTTGGGGTGACTCTGCCGCCGACCACTTTACCAACGCCGTCACCGAGCTGTGGCTCGACGCCAATGCCCAGGTCACCCACAGCCGCATTCAGCGGGAGGGCGCGGGCACCTTTCACATCGGCAAAACCGTGGTCACCCAGGCCCGCGACAGCCGGTACGTGGGCACCGCCGTAGACTTTGGCGCGCGGCTGGCCCGCCACAACTGGGAGATCTACCAAACCGGCGAACAGTCCACCACCAAGCTCTATGGCCTGGCGGCGATTACGGATACCCAGCAGGCCGACACCCACAGCCTAGTAGCCCTCAGCCACCCCCACGGCACCGTCGAGCAAGAGCACAAAGCCATTGTCGACGGCCGTGCCCACAGCGTGTTTAACGGGCGCATGGCCGTGGCCCAAAAGGCTCAGAGCACCAGTGCTAGACAGCTCAACCGCAATTTGCTGCTCTCAGACAAGGCGCGGGTCGACACCAAGCCCCAGCTCGAAATTGTGGCCGACAATGT
>JBBSLR010000223.1:0-5638 GCA_038255045.1 Phormidesmidales cyanobacterium | reverse complement strand
GGGCAGCAGGGCGTTTTCGGCCTGCCAGGCGGCGGTGGTGGGGGTGTAGAGCAGGTTTACAAACGGCTCTAGCTGGTGCTGATAGCGGCGAATCGGCCCCTGCACCTGGTGCAGGGTGGTGCGGTGGGCGATCGCCACATGGTAGTCGCAGAGGGTGTTGTCGTGGTAGTTCTTCCAGTTGCAGGCGACGGTGTATTGCTTGGCCACCAGGGGCTGAGTGGTGGCGGTGCGGTGCTGCCCCAGGTGATCGGGGATGCTGCCGAGAAACTCGATCAGGGGCGGCGCACTGTCGTCAAAGCAGACAAACATAAAGCCTGACCAGGTCTCTAGTTGCAGCGATCGCAGCGCAAAATCTGCTTTTTGAAACGACGGCGGAAACTGGCCCCGCGCCGGAACGCCGACCAAATCTCCAGCTAGGTCGTACACCCAGGCGTGGTAGGGGCACACCAGCTTTTGGCAGGGGTGAATGCCCGCCTGGGGCGACAAAATCGCCGCCCGGTGGGGACAGAGGTTGTAAAAGGCCCGCAGCTCGCCGTCCTGGTCGCGCACGATCAGCAGCGGGGTGCCCGCCACCGACTTAGCCCACACCATCCCCGGCTGAAGCCGTTCACCGTCGCCCACGTAGAGCCAGGTGCGGCGAAAGATCGCCCGCTGCTCAATGGGCATCCAGCGGGGGTTGGTGTAGTGATCGGCGGTGAGCAAAAACCGCTCCGGCAGCCCGTGGGCAGCGGGAAGAACTGGCGATGACCCTGTGGGGTCGGTCTTTGACCATTGCAGCGGCAGACTAGAAACCATGGCTAGATACTCCTCATCAGCTCACTAGGGCCGGAGCCGGTTTTCCCCGCAGCAGATCCATGATGCTTTCGCGGTAGTCTTGGAAGGCGCGATCGCGGCGAATGGTATAGGTGCGATCGCTGGGCAGATTCACCAATACCTCCCGCTGAATGGTGCCGGGGTGCGCCGTCAGCACGTAGATCCGCTGAGATAAAAACACCGCCTCATCGACATCGTGGGTAATCATCAAAATGCTCACCCCAGTGCGGTTCCACAGGTCGAGCATAAACTGCTGCATGGTTTCCTTGGTCTGCACGTCTAGCGCCCCAAAGGGCTCATCCATCAGCATGATTTTGGGCCGGGTGGCCAGGGTGCGGGCGATCGCCACCCGCTGCTTCATGCCCCCAGAGAGCTGCTTGGGCAGCGATCGGGCAAACTGGGTCAGCCCCACCACCTCTAAATAGTAGGAGGCCATCTCCCGCCGCTCCTTTGCCCCCACGCCCTGGAGCTTGAGGCCAAACTCCACATTTTTCTGCACCGACATCCAGGGGTACAGGGTGTAGCTCTGGAAGACCATGCCGCGATCAGACCCTGGCCCGGTCACCACTTGGCCATCCACCGTGATTTCCCCCGCCGTGGGCAGATCGAGACCCGCCACCAGCCGCAGCAGGGTCGATTTGCCGGAGCCTGAGGCCCCCACCGCGCAGACAAATTCGCCCGTTTCGACATGCATGTTGATGTCGTCTAGGGCCAGCACCGGCCCCTGGCGACTGTCGAACTGTTTGCGGAGGCTGTTGATTTCTAAATGCATGGTGGAGTGAGAGGTAAGGGGTAGGAGGTGGATGGGTAGGGGGTGGATGGGTAGGGAGTGGATGGGAAGGGGGTGAACGGATTGCCCGTAGAGTGGGCGCTGCCCGCCCTGTCAAGGGGGAGCGGGTTTAGGGGACGATCCCTTTGATTGCCGCTGAGCCTAGGACTAAAAGTCCCAGGCTCCAAGCCGAAATCCTCTGAAGAGGATTGGGAGCCGAGTTCTTCAGTCTGCTTTAGCAGACTTTTGCTATGAGCCAGGGAGTGAACTCCCTGGTGGTCGTGGCCGAAGCGCCCCACTCTATGAGCATTCCGAGCATAGTTTGGCCCACCAGCCCAAATCAGAGCCACAGACCGATAGATTGCCTAATCCACTGCCCATTTGCAGGTGGCTTTCATCAGGTAGCGCAGCGATAAATCTAGGGCAAAGCCAATCACACCGAGAATCAGCAGGCAGGCAAAGATTTCGTCGGTGTTAAAAAACTTTTGGGCCTGCACAATGCGCTTGCCCAGACCATTTTCTGCCGCCACCAGCTCCGCTACCACCACCAGGTTCCAGGAGGTGGCAATGTTGATGCGAAAGGTGTCGATGATGTTGGGCAATACGTAGGGCGTGATCACCTGAAACAGCGCCTGCCGCCGCTTGCCACCGAGGGTGTAGGTGGTTTCGAGCAGATCCTTGGGCACAAACTTCACCGCATCCATAATCATCAAGATGTTGAAAAATACGGTGCCGATAAAGATCAGGGCGATTTTAGGCGCTTCTCCCAGACCTAGGTAGATTAGCAACAGGGGAATAAAGGCCGGAGCGGGCATGTAGCGCACCACGCCAACGATGGGTTCGAGCAGCGATCGCACGCTGGCAAAGGCCCCCATGGCAATGCCAATGGGCACCGACACCAGGGCCGCTAGCCCAAAGCCCACCGTCACCCGCATAATGCTGGCGGCGGTATCGCCGACTAAAAAGCCCCCTGTCCACAGCCGCCCCAGGGCCTGGGCCACCTGAATCGGCGACGGCAAAAACTTGTCATTCACCAGGTCAAGGCTGGCCACCAGCCACCAGAGCGCCAAGGGCACCGCGATGGAGAGCACCATCAGCGCCGTGCTCAGCGGTTTGGGAATGTCCTCTGCCAGTCGCCAAAACACGCTAGGCTTCATGCCCTGAGGGGCGGCGGGCGCAGTCGAAAAGGAAGGGGAAGCGGGAGTCACAGGGGTTATTCCAAAATCACAACAAACCTGCCCAGCATTGGCCCCCATCATCCACAAAATGGCGATCGGGGCTGGCATCAACGGCTACTTCTCGGCGGCATAGGCCTTGACAAACTGATCGTCGAGAATGGCTTCTAAGTCCGGGGCCTCGGGGATAAACCCCACTCCCACCATAAATTCGGCCATTTTTTGGGAGGCGTAGGGCATGTACTTCATGTCGTCGCCACCCGCGCTAAAGGCTTCCAGGTTTTCGTCCAGGGTGAAGATTTTGGTGCCCTCGGTGTATTTGCCAAATTCGCTGTCGCTGACGCTGGCTCGCTTTGCCATAATGGCGTTCGCCTGGTCGGGGCTGGTTTCAATAAAGGCCAAAATGTCGAACCAGGTGTTGACTAGGGCCTGCACCTGGTCGGGGCGGCTGTCAATCAGCTTTTGGCTCACCACCAGCAGGTCGGGAATTGCGCCGGGATACTCTTCAGACGTCACCAGCTCTTGGCTGCCCTCACGAGACAGGGCAGTTTCCCAGAAGGGTACCCAGCCCGCAAAGCCATCCACCTGCCCGGCGGCAAAGGCCGTGGCCGCAGCTCCGGTTTCCAGGTTTCTAATCTCCACGTCGTCCCGGCTCAGCCCCGCATCTTCGAGGGCCAGGCTGAGCAAAAAGTCGCCCACTACGCCTTCTTCTAGGGCGACGCTTTTGCCCGCCAGATCGGCGACGGTGTCGATGCCCTCGGCCCCAATCACCTTGTCGTTGCCGGCGGAGTTGTCGTTGACCAGCACGGCCACCATGCCGTTGACCGCATCGCCCGCGAAAGAAATGGTGTCGTTGAGGGTTTGGCTATTGGCGTCGAGTTGCCCGGCGGCTAGGGCCTGCATCGACTCTAGGTAGCCGTCAAACCAGATCAGCTCGACATTGGCCCCATTGGCCTCGAACAGGCCCTCTGCTTCGGCGATCGCCCAGGGCCACCAGCCCGCCCAGCTGCTAAAGCCCAGCTTTACGGGTTCACCGGCAGTAGCGGCCCCGGGGGCGGCGGCGGTACCCGCCGCTGGGGCCTCGGCCTGGGGTGTGCTCTGGGCGCAGCTGACGGTAATCAGCAGCGTGCAAAAGAAGGCCAACAGAGTGGGTAAAAAGGTACGTCGTTTCATAACTGGGGGTCTTGGTCTCAAAAAACTACAGAGAAAGCTGAGGGAGAAATCTGGATAGCGCTAGGGAGCAGGTTGGGCGTCTGGGCGATCAACGGGCGATCGCTAAAAGAACTTCAGGTAGCGCTTGATTTCCCAGTCGGAAATGTGGTTGTGGTATTCCTGCCATTCTTGACGGCGAAAGTCGATGTAGGTTTGGTACATCAGCGGCCCCATCACCGCTTGGCTGAGCGGGTCAACCTCAAAGGCGTCGATCGCCTCTTGCAGGGTGCGGGGCAGCATGTCGATATGCCTAGCCTGGAGGTCGGCCAGGGAATAGTCGTACATGTTTTCGGTGTGGGGATCACCGGGGTCTAGCCCCTCGGCAATGCCCTCTAGCCCAGCGGCGAGAATCATCGCCGCCCCCAGATACGGGTTGGTGGCAATATCGGCGGCGCGGCACTCGACTCGGCCCCCGGCCAGGGGAATGCGCAGCATGTTGGTGCGGTTGTTGTTGCCGTAGCAGATGTAGACCGGTGCCCAGGTAAAGCCCGACATGCTGCCCTGGCGCAGCAGCCGTTTGTAGCTGTTGACCGTGGGGCAGGTGACGGCGCAGATCGCCTTGGCGTGGCGCAGCACCCCGGCGATAAACTGGTAGCCCAGAGTCGAAAGCCCGCAGCCGCGCGGGTCGGCGGAGTTTTCAAACAGGTTTTGCCCGGTGTGAATGTCGGCCAGAGACATGTTGTAGTGGGCACCGCTGCCGGTGCGATCGCCAAAGGGCTTGGGCATAAAGCTGGCCAGGTAGCCGTGCTTGCGGGCCACCTCCTTGACCATTAGCCGAAAGAAGGTGAGCCGATCGGCCATGGTCAGGGCGTCGCTGTAGGCAAAGTCGGTCTCAAACTGGCCGTTGGCGTCTTCGTGGTCAAAGGAGTACACGTCCCAGCCTAGATCGTTCATGTACTCGACCAGTTCGGTTAGCCAGGGGGCGTTGTCGAGCAGGCTGGGCAGGTCGTAGCAGGGTTTGGCCAGGGTGTCGCGATCGCTCACCGGCCCAAAGCTGCCGTCGGGGTTTTCTTTGAGCATAAAAAACTCGGTCTCAATGCCCAGGTTAAAGGTAAACCCCATCGCCGCCGCCTTGGCCAGCATCTGCTTGAGAATGGTGCGGCAGCAGGCGTCAAAGGGCTGCCCCTTGAGGTAGAGATCGCTGGCAAACCAGGCAACTTCCGGCTTCCAGGGCAGCACTGTGGCCGAGGCCGGGTCGGGCATCGCCGCCACCTCCTCATCGCTGATCGCCTGGGGCACGCCGTCGAGGGCCGCGCCGGTAAACAGCTCTGAACCCGCCATCATTTGGCCCAGGTGAGCCACCGGCACCATTTTGGCCTTGCCCATGCCGTGGATATCCACATAGCTGGCCAGGGCGTACTTGACGCCCTTGGCCTCTAGGGAGAGTTTGAGGGCTTCGATTTCAGGAGTTAGCGGGTGGGCCATGGGTGGGTGGGTGGGGAGTGGGTAGGTGGGCGGGTGGATGGGTGGATGTGTAGGGGCAGACCCACGTGTCTGCCCTGATGTTACATAGGGAATTTTGGGTGGATGGGTGGGTGATACGGGAAAGAAAACGGCTCAAAAAACAGCAGCCCGAGAGAATGGCAAAGCAGCGCTTCGCTATCCTCCCGGGCTTTTATCCCGCCGTGTACCAAATGCATAAAGCCGCTGCTGACAACGCAGGGCTAAG
>JBBSLR010000222.1:0-5641 GCA_038255045.1 Phormidesmidales cyanobacterium | reverse complement strand
CAATTTGTAGGTTGGGTGAAGCGCTAGCGGAACCCAACAAAGCTTACTGCTGTTGGGGTTTCTCCTCTGGAGACGCTGCGCGAACACTTCGTTTCACCCAACCTACGCGAACCCTAATTTTTAGTTTTGACGCTGCACTAGTAGGTAATCGCTTCTTCGGTGTATTCGCGCGGCTCGATGTGAATCGTCACCCGGGCGGGGCCATAGACCTGCTCCAGCCGATCTTCCACCGCTTCGGTAACCTGGTGGGCGGCGCGAATGTCGGTGGGCTGCACCACCAGGTGCATGTCGATAAACACCTGCCGCCCCAGCAGCCCGCGCGACGCAATGTTGTGGCAGTTGACCACGCCCGACACCTGCATCACCTGGGCGTGAATGGCCTCGGGGGCGATCGCCATTTCATCCACCAGCCAGGGCAGGTTTTCGCGCAGCACCGTCCAGCCGCTCTTAAACACCAGCAGCGCCACCGGAAACGCCAGAGCCACATCTAGCCAGGTGAGGCCGTACCACACCCCAATTAGGCCCGCGATCACGACAATCGTCGTCCAAATATCGCTCATGGTGTGGTGGGCGTCGGCCACCAAAATTTTGCTGTTCAGCGCCAGCCCCACCCGCCGCTCGTAAAAAGCCACAAACATGTTGATGCCCAGCACCAGCAGCATGATCCACAGGGCCATAGCGCTCATCGTGACCAGGCTACCCCCAGAGACAATGCGCTCTACCCCACCTTTGAGAATCTCAAAACAGGCAATGCCCAAAAACGCCGCAATGCCCAAGGCCCCCACCGCCTCAAACTTGTGGTGCCCGTAGGGATGATCGCGATCGGGCTGGGGGTCGGCCAGGCGGTTGGTGGCCAGCCCCAGCACGTTATTGGCGCTGTCGGTGACGCTGTGCAGGGCATCGGCCAGCAGACTGAGCGACCCCGTCATCCAGCCCACCGTGGCTTTGAGGGCCACCACCGTCAGATTCAGCGCCAGGGTAATCAGCAGCACCCGCTGCACAGCGCTGCGGTTGTCGGCACTGGAAGTACGAGGGCGATCAACCATGACAGGTCAAGACACAGCGGCGGCAGCGGAGAAATACCGACATCGGGAACGCCAGAGGCCCACCCTGGGTCTACCTTACTGCTCCGGTGAGTAATTTTGGCCCCAGAGCCCCAAAAAGATGGCTTTGAACTGCTGAAGTGGGTTGCCCAGGGCGGGCTTTCTGGAGGAGCTTCCTGGGGTGCTTTCTGAGAATCTAGGCAACCATTCTGGCTCACTCTGAGCTACCGAGGCCGACAGTTCATAAAATTTGTTTGATGATTGCGTAAATACCCCTAGAGGACGGTATTCAGAAATAATAGTGCGCAGCTAGTCTAGAAGAGATTTTATAGAAGCCTTGGTTTGCCCCTGCCCAAAAAACCGATCTGTTCGGCAACCCTATACCTAGCCCTTTGTCCGATTATCCATGAAAAGCTGGCTCTTTATCACCACTTCAACCCTAGGGCTAGCGGCAACATTGGTGGCCGGGGGAACTCTCCAGGCCGCAGCTGCGCCGAACCCTGAGCAGGTGAACCTCACCAGCGGCAACTCAGTTTACCAGGCCGATCTGCTGCGCTTTAGCCCAGAGCAGTCTTGGCTGGTAGACGGCGTCGAGACTCTTTTTACCGACCTATACTTTCTCAATCTGGGCAACCAACCCCAGCGAAACCTACGCCTAGAAGACTTACGGCTGGTCGATGCCAGCCAGCCAGCCAGCGATCAGTTCAGCGCCACCTTCTCCACCTTTGGGGCCAATCTCAATTTTTCTCTGGAGTCATTGCTGCTGGGGGGGGCCTCGGGCAGCGATCGCGCCAGCCGCCAAGAAATCGTCACCCTGACCAACACTGGCCCCGACTGGCTTGACGTCACGCTGTTCAAATATATTGACTTCGATCTCCAGTTTGACAGCCCCTTTGACGACGACAGCGGGTTCTTTTCGGGCAATACCTTCACCCAAACCGACCCCTCCGGGGCCATGGCTACGCTGACGGTCGATCAAGCTCCCACGGCGGTGCAGTTCGGCTCCTACGGGCCGTTACTGGCTGAGTTATACAACCCTCCGGCCACCAACCTGCAAAATAGCCCCGGCCCTCTAGAGAACACCGACATTACCGCCGCCTTTCAGTTTGACCGCCGCCTGGCCCCCGGCGAAGCGGTGGTGTTTAAGTTTGTGCTAGACGTGCAGCGACGAGCCAAAGCGAAGGCCGTACCTGAACCAGGCACGGCCTTCGCTTTGGGAGTTGTGGCGGCGGGGCTGGCGCTACTGCGCCGCCGAGGCTAGCTCTAGGCCCAACCTAGAACTTGTTTAGGTTGATGCCGGCTTCTTTAGCCATGGCTTCTAGGCCCCTGTGCTGGAGGGTTTTAATGGCTTTGGTCGACAGACGCAGCTTGACCCAGCGCTTGCCCTGGGGCCACCACACCCGCTTATCTTGCAGGTTGGCCTCTTGCAGGCGTTTGGTGCGACGGTGGGAGTGGGAGATGGAAAAGGCGTTATTGGCCTTTTTCCCGGTGAGTTGACAATGACGGGCCATGGGTATTCTCCGGCGAACTCAGCAAGATAGGATGATCAAACGGCACAATAGCGCAGCTTCCAATTGTAGCAGAGGCCGACTGGCTGTCCATAGGCCAGGGGCCTAGAATTTTGGTCAATCTAGCCAGCCGAGCTGAGAAAGGGCGGTGCGGGGCAGTCGAGGGTGATCACCACCGCCCGCAGCAGGCTGATCTCGGCAGGGGTAACGTCATTGTCGGCCAGCGCCGTGTGGGCGCAGGCGTCAACAATGGCCTGCTTGAGCCTGGGGGTGGCCTGGCCTAGCTGGCCCAGACTGGCGGTGATCGCAGCGGCACTCACCGCAGGCAGCTGGTTGGGGGATGCCTGCTTTTGAGCGCCGGGCAGCTGGGCAATGCCCAGTTTAAAAGCGTAGAGGGCATCGTCGGGGCGGCTGTGGCCAATGCGGGCCAGCAGCGCCAGCAGCAGCAGGGCGTCATCCCAGATCGCCTCCAGCTTGTCGATGGTTGCCCCTGACGGGCGAGCCGCATCGTCGGGCAGGCGCTTGCGCAAAATTAGCTGTAGGGTGTAGCCCGACAGCTGTAGGCGGCCCCCCGGCTGGCTCAGGGCCTGGGCGGTGGCGAGAAACTGCTGACTGGCGGCGGGGCCGAGCTGTTTGAGAGCGGGCACCAGCGCCTCGATCAGCAGCAGATCTTGGCCGGGTTCGAGGCTGCGCACCTGGTTATAAAACTGCCCCACCCGCTGTTTGCACTCGGGGCTGTAGGTCGTCGTTAGGTACTCAATCTGCTGGCTTTGCAGGGCGGGTGTGGTGCGCACCAGCAGAGCAAAGACAACTTCTGTGGCCGCCAGCGGATCGTGGAGCGCGGTTTTGAGCTCTGCCGGCAGCCGGTCGAGGAGCGATCGCACCTGCTTTAGCTGCCGAATATCAGTAGTGCCCAGGGCGGTGAGAAACTGGTCGGCCGAGGGTGTCTCTACAGCTGTCAACGCCTGGGCCGCTGCCCCTCCCGATTGAAAACCCATCGTCAGGGAATCGTCAGCTACCCGTGGCGACTCAGCTGGGGAACCGCCGCTAGTCGCCACGGGTGCCTGCCCCAGCCGCCGCAGCCGTTCCCCTAGGGGTGGGTGGGTGGCAAACCAGCCGCCGAGAAAGCTCAGGCTGCCGTTGGCTTCGCCAAAAAACAGGTGGCTGGCGGTTTCGGCCATCGGCGACACCATGGTTGACCCCGCCGACAGCTGACCAATTTTGCGCAGCGCTCCGGCAATGCCGTCGGGGTTGCGGGTAAACTGCACCGCCGAGGCATCGGCCAAAAACTCTCGCTCCCGCGATACGGCGCTCTTGATCAGCCGCCCTCCCAGCACCCCCAGGTAGCCAATAATTAACATGGCCATGGCGGCGGCCAGCACTGCTCCCTGGCTCTTGTCATCCTTAGAGCTGCGCCCTGACCGGCCGGGATAATATCCCCAGCGCAAAATCACTCGGCCGGTAATGTAGATCAGCAGCAGCCCGTGGATCACGCCAATCAGCCTCAAATTGAGGCCCATGTCGCCGTTGAGAATGTGGCTAAACTCGTGGCCAATGACCCCCTGCAGCTCGTCGCGGCTGAGCTGCCCAAGACAGCCTCGGGTGACGCCAATCACGGCATCGTCGGCGTTGTGGCCGGCGGCAAAGGCGTTGATGCCCGGCTCCTCGTCGAGCAGGTAGAGGGTGGGGATGGCAATGCCCGAGGCCAGAGCCATCTCACTGACGACATTGAGCAGCCGCAGCTCGTCGGGGTCGTCGGTGGCGAGGCTAAGCTTGCGCCCCCCCAGCTCTTGGGCAATGCTGTGGCCGCCCCGGCTGAGCTGAACCATTTTGGTAGAGCTGCCCACCACCATAAAGCCCACGGTGCCGACCGCTAACCAGGCCAAAAGGCCTGGTCGCCACAGCAGCATTGGTCCGGTGCCCTCGGCGGCGAGAACGGTGATCGCTACCCCATAAAATGCCAAAATCATCGTGGCGATCGACAGCCCAAACGCCCCCAGCAGCTTGGTGGTGTTGTGACGGGCCTGGTCTTGGTGTTCAAAAAAATTCATGGCTAGCTAAAGGAAATGCGGGGAACTTCCTTCACCTCGGGAGCACTTTCTTCTAGCAGCTGGGCGGGGCTAAAGTTGAAGCTACCCGCGATCAGGCTGCCGGGAAACATCTCCCGCTGGGTGTTGTAGAGGGTGACGGCGTCATTAAAGGCCTGACGGGCAAAGGCGATCCGGTTTTCGGTGGAGCGCAGTTCTTCCATCAGCTGGGCCATATTCTGGTTGGCCTTGAGGTCAGGGTAGGCCTCCGATAGGGCAAAAAAGCGCCCTAGGGTGCTGTCAAGCGCCCCCTCTGCCGCCGCCAGCTGAGTCATTGCCCGAGGGTCGCCGGGGGCCTGAGCGGCCTGGCGGCTGGCGCTCATGGCGCTGTTGCGGGCGTTGATCACGGCCGCTAGGGTTTCTTTCTCGTGGGCCATGTAGCCCTTCACGCTCTCCACCAGATTAGGGATCAGATCGTAGCGCCGCCGCAGCTGCACATCAATTTGGGCATAGGCATTTTGGTAGCGGTTGCGCCCGGTCACCAAGCGGTTGTAGAGATTGACAATAAACACCCCGACAGTCAGCAGCACTGCTACCAGCAGTATCACTATCCCCATGAAAGCTTCCTCAAAAACGGCATCGTACCCTTAGCTTGCCCAAGGGGCTGGGTGCCTGTCGCAGGGTTTACAAAAAGTTCTTCTGGTGTAGCTCAACCCTGACGCCGCTAGCTACCCGTGCGGCCCAGGGGATCAGCGGATGGAAAGGGCAGGGGCCGATACCACTGGGGCCGGGTGGGCTGGGCCAGTGACGTTTGGGCTAGCTGCTGCTTGACCTGGTTGAGGTCTTGGTTCAGTTCGCGAATGCGGCGAGACAGCAGGCGAATAACGTTGACGGCGATGCCCGGCGTTTCGTCGATCGCATCGTAGAGCTGCTGCTGGGTCAGCACGAGGCAGGCGCAAGCCTCTAGGGTGGTCACCGAGGCGGAGCGGGGTTCGGCGTCAAACACCGACATTTCACCAAAGCAGTCGTCGGTCTTGAGTTGGGCCACCTCCTGCCCGCCAAT
>JBBSLR010000221.1:0-5649 GCA_038255045.1 Phormidesmidales cyanobacterium | reverse complement strand
CTTCGGGTAGCAGTAGTAGGATCAGGTCCAGCAGGCTCCTCGGCTGCTGAGACATTAGTTAAAGCCGGTATTGAGACTTACCTGTTCGAGCGCAAGCTCGACAACGCCAAGCCCTGCGGTGGCGCGATTCCCCTCTGCATGGTGGAGGAGTTTGACTTGCCACCCGAGATCATTGATCGCCGCGTGCGCAAGATGAAGATGATCTCCCCCTCTAATGTGGAGGTCAACATCGGCAGCACCCTCAAGGATGACGAGTACATCGGCATGTGCCGCCGCGAGGTGATGGATGGCTTTTTGCGCGATCGCGCTGCCCAGCACGGGGCCAAGCTAATCAACGGCACCGTCCACACCCTAGAGATTCCCACCAGCGACACCGGGGCCTACACCCTGCACTATACCGAGCACCAAGAAAACGGTCTGGTGGGTGAGAACAAGTCCCTCCAGGTGGATCTAGTAATTGGGGCCGACGGGGCCAACTCCCGCGTCGCTAAGGCGATCAAGGCTGGCGATTATAATTATGCGATCGCCTTCCAGGAGCGCATTCGCCTGCCCGCAGACAAAATGGCCTACTACGAAGACCTGGCCGAAATGTACGTGGGTAACGATGTCTCCCCCGACTTCTACGCCTGGGTCTTCCCTAAGCACGACCACGTGGCCGTGGGCACCGGCACCATGCGGGTCAACCAGGCCAAGATCAAGGGCCTCCAGGCGGGCATTCGCGCTCGCGCCGCCAAGCGCCTAGAGGGCGGCGAAATCATCAAGGTCGAAGCGCACCCCATTCCTGAGCATCCCCGCCCCCGCCGGGTGGTGGGTCGGGTGGCGCTGGTGGGCGACGCCGCTGGCACCGTCACCAAGTCCTCGGGCGAGGGCATTTATTTTGCCGCCAAGTCGGCCCGCATGTGCGCCGAAACCATTGTGGAATTTTCCAACGGTGGTGCTCGCATTCCCACAGAGGCTGACCTCAAGGTCTACCTGAAGCGCTGGGATCGGCAGTACGGCATAACCTACAAGGTGCTCGACCTGCTGCAAACGGTGTTCTACCGCTCCGACGCCACCCGCGAGGCCTTTGTCGAAATGTGCTCTGACATTGACGTGCAGAAGCTCACCTTCGACAGCTACCTCTACAAAACCGTGGTGCCCGCCAACCCCCTGGTGCAGATGAAAATCACCGCCAAGACCGTCGGCAGCCTGATTCGCGGCCACGCCCTGGCCCCCACCCGCAGCTGGTAGCCCAGCAAGTTTCATACTTATATCAAGTCCAGTTCGGGATCTGTAGTTTTCCCACAGGTAGAATTCCACTTCTGGACTTGGATGAGGTTTATTTTGAACCCCCTACTTAGCTGGCTTTGACAGAGTTCTGTCGAAGCCAGTTTTTTTGGGGCCAATTTTTTGAAGTAGTTTTTGGGAGCTGAATATTTCAACCTCATCCAGGTCCAGCTCGCGAGCTGGACTGAGTTTAAGTTTAGTAACGGCCCTCCCCGTCACCCTCACAAAAGCCAGAAGAAACCCAATTTATTTCAAAGCAATGGTGAGGGATATCACGCCGATAGTCTGAGCTGGGTACCCTAGGCCTACTCTTGAGGGGTGACACCCCCCAGGTCGCTTTGGAGCACCAGCCCGCTATGAACCTGCGCCAAAAGACGCTGCTGCTAACCACACTGCCCCTACTGGGGCTGATGGCGATTCTCTTCGGCAGTTTTTCGATCATTTTGCAGCGCAGCTACGGTCGTTTAGAACAACAAGACGCCCAGCGCAACCTACAGCGGGTTGACGAAGCGCTGGCGGGTGACCTGGCCCAAATGCAAAGCCTCACCGAAGACTGGGCCGCCTGGAACGATACCTATGCCTTTGTTCAAGACCGCAACCCCGACTTTCTTGAGTCAAACCTGAGCAAGTACGCCCTCGAAAGCCTGCGGCTCAACGCCGTGGCCCTAGTCAACCGCGATGGAGAACTCGTCTACGGCACCGGCTACGACGTTGAGAGCAGAACCTTTTCACCGCTGCCCGCTGATCTGGCCCAGCAGCTCACCGCAAACAGCCCGTTGACCCAGTTCCCCCATTTGGCTTACCACCACCAGGGCATCGTGACGGTCGGCGGTCAGCTGATGCTGGTGGTGGTCGAACCGATTCTGCGCAGCGACGCCACTGGCCCGTCTCGGGGCGCGCTGCTGATGGGGCGCTACTTAAATGCCGACATGGTAGATTCCATTGCTCTGCGGACTCGCTTAGACCTGAAGATTTACCCGCTCGACCAGGGGAAATTGCCTGAGTATCTCTTACCTACCGTGGCTACTCTTGACCAGGTAATGCGCCAGGGGGGTGTCCGCGACACCGCCACCACTCTGGTGCGTCCTCAAAATGCCGATATCCTGTCAGGCTATATCCTCTGGCCTGACATCTACGGTGCTCCCGGTATGTTACTGGAGGTCGCCCTACCCCGCGATATCTACCATCAGGGGCAGGTCAGCCGTCACTACCTGGGCTGGTCGCTGCTGGGCTCCTGTGTAGCGTTTACCGGCGGCATGCTGCTGCTGCTCGATCGCGTCATTCTGCGGCGGCTGCTGGGGCTGAGCCAGCAGGTGCAGCACATTGGCCGCTCCAGCGATTTATCTGAGCGGGTGCAGGTGCAGGGCACCGACGAGCTTCACCATCTGGGCGATCAGATCAACGCCATGCTGGGGGAGCTGCAAATCAGCAACGAGAAACTGGCCGAGGAACAGCAAAAGGCTGAGCAGCTGTTGCTCAATATTCTGCCGGCGGCGATCGCCAGCGAGCTGATGCAGACCAAGGCATCAATTCCCCAGCACTTCGACGAGGTGACAATTCTCTTTGCCGACATTGTGGGCTTCACCAGCCTGTCGCACCAGCTATCGCCCATCAAACTAGTCAATCTGCTGAACCAAATTTTCTCGGCCTTCGACAGCCTGGCCGAGCAGCTAGGGCTAGAGAAAATTAAGACCATCGGCGACGCCTACATGGTGGCGGCCGGGCTGCCCACACTGCGCCATGACCATGCGGCGGCGATCGCCGAAATGGCCCTGGCGATGCAGCAGGTGGCGGCCTCCTTCCAGGCCGAGACGGGGGAGCCGCTAGAAATTCGCATTGGCATCAACACCGGGGTGGTGGTGGCCGGCGTGATTGGCACCAAAAAATTCATCTACGACCTTTGGGGCGATGCGGTCAATGTGGCCAGCCGCATGGAGTCCTCCAGCGAGCCGGGCATGATTCAGGTAACCGCCGCCACCTACGAGCGGCTGAAAGACCACTATGTATTCGAGCCGCGAGGCCGCATTGCCGTCAAGGGTCGGGGCGAAATGGAAACCTACTGGCTGCGGGGGCACCGAGCCGATGCGCTGTTTTGCCCCCTGCGGGCGATCGCCCTAGAAACGCCAACTCTCTGAATCTTTCGCCCCGCTCTGTCCGCCCCGCTCTGTGGACAAAACATTAGCTAGCCGCTTGGCTCAGTGCTCTCAACCTGCAGGAGAGTTAAACAGAGTATGACGACGGCTTAAAAGAGCACGACAAACTTCATAAGCGGGTAACGCGATTCGAACGCGCGACATTCACCTTGGCAAGGTGACGCTCTACCACTGAGCTATACCCGCATAAAACCAGATTCGGAAGGTGACCCTTTGACAGGCTCGACCGCTGGTTTTGACTTTATCTAGAATCTCAAAAAAATGTAGCTATGTCAACATTTTTTTGAGATTCTTTGCCCTAACGCGATTCTCTACCCTAAACAGAGCTGGCATCTGGAGAAATCACCGGCTGCGCCGACACTGGAACCCCAGGCCCCAGTCGGGCAGAGCCGTTGGCACTGCCCAACGCTGAGTGAATCTCACCCATCAGGCTGGCCATTTCTAGGGCGCTCATGGCGTAATCCCAGCCGTGGTTGGCCTTTATGCCTGCCCGCTCTAGGGCCTGCTGTAGGGTGTCGGTGGTGAGCACCCCAAAGATGACCGGCACACCGGTTTGAAAGCCTGCCGCCGCCACGCCCTTGGCCACCTCTGCCGCCACATAGTCAAAGTGAGGCGTGGAGCCGCGAATCACGGCCCCCAGGCAGATAATGGCGTTGTAGCGACCGCTCAGGGCCAGCTGCCGCGCCACCAGTGCAATCTCAAAACTTCCGGGTACCCAGGCATAGTCGACCTGGGTGCCTTCGGGATTGACATCGATACCGTGGCGCTTGAGGCAGTCTTGGCAGCCCTCCAGCAGTTTGCCCGTGATCAAATCGTTGAATCGGCCCAGCACGATGGCAAACCGGGGAGACCCTGTGGAAACTAAAGTGCCTTCAAAAACCGCCATTATTTAGTATCTAAACCACATGAATATCTACACCACAAAATAGTTAAGCCCGCCAACTACAACCACCAGCAGGCCCCAGATAATAGAGCCAAACAGAATCAGCTTTTTAGACTGATCCCAGTCTTGGGGAGAGGCGTAGGCCACGGGCACATACACCACCAGCACAAAAGACATCAGCACCAGGGCAAACAGCGCAAGTTGAAACAGAATTACCATTGGTTTATCTTAGCTCTCTCAAACACAGCAGCGGAGACGGCGGTGAATGGCCTAAGCTCAGGCTGACAGCCACACTACCCTAACCAGTACGCTATCAGAAAGCGGCCCCCCCAGAGAAGTATGGCCCCAAAAAATACGGCCCCAAAAAGATGGATCTAGTGCTTTGCCACACCACCGCTGACTTCGACACCCTCGGGGCTGCCGTTGGCGTGGCGCGCCTGCAGCCAGGGCGGCGGATTGTGCTCACCGGGGGCTGTCATCCCACCGTGCAGCGATTTTTGGCCCTCTACCGCGACGAATATCCGCTGATTGAGCGGCGGGCGGTAGACCCCAGCCACATTCACCACCTCACCCTGGTCGATGCCCAGCAGCCCGAGCGCTTTGGCCCCGCGGCAGACTGGGTGGCCCAGGCCGATCGCAAACAGGTAACCGTGACGATCTACGACCACCACCCCGCCGACCCTAATATGTCATGGGTACCCGAAATCATGATCGAAGCCGTGGGGGCGGCTACCACCCTGGTGGTCGAAGCCTTACAAAAAGAAGGCATTGAGCCAACCGTGGCGGAGGCTACGGTCATGGCCCTGGGGATCCATAGCGATACGGGGTCGCTACTGTACGAAGGATCGACGGCGCGGGATGCCGCTGCTCTAGCCTGGCTGATGGCCCACGGGGCCAGTCTGGCGGTGATTGCCGACTTTGCAGAGCCGGGGCTTAGCCCTACCCTGCAATCGCTGCTCACCGAAGCGATGACCGAGCTGCAGACAGACTCGGTGGGGGGCCACACCCTGGCCTGGGTGCTGCTCAGGGTCGATGGCTATATGCCTGGGCTGTCGGGGTTGGCAGAGCGGCTGATTTCCCTAGCCGACGCCGATGCCCTATTGTTTGCGGCTTACTATTCAAATCAAGAGAACTCCTTCGGCCCAAGGAACTTCGGCCCAGAGAACTTCAGCCTAGGGGCAGGGCTTCCTAGCCCAATTGATCGGTCTGCCAAGGACATTACTTCTGCGAAAGATATTGCTCAGGAGGAACCGCCAGTCCAGTACAAGCTGACGCTGATTGGCCGCGCCCGGGGCCGCATTGGCGACAGCATCGACTGGGGGCAGCTGCTAACGCCCCTGGGCGGTG
>JBBSLR010000220.1:0-5679 GCA_038255045.1 Phormidesmidales cyanobacterium | reverse complement strand
CCGGATTCAGTTTATTGGCAACACCCTGTTTGTGCCGATTTTCTTGATTTCGGTGGGCATGCTGGTCGATCCGCTGATTCTTTTTCGCGAGCCTCAGTCGCTGTGTTTAGTGGCCATCATTGTGCTGGCAGAGCTGGCCAGTAAGTTTATTGCCGCCTGGGGGGCGGCCCGCTGGTTTAAGTGGCCGTTTCCCAGCGCCATGGTGATGTTTGGCCTGTCGATGGCCCAGGCGGCCTCTACCCTGGCGGCGATTACCATTGCCTTTGACATTGGCCTGGTGGATGAGGTGGTGGTCAACGCCATCAGTTTGATGATTTTGGTGAGCTGTGTGCTGTCGCCCTGGGTAGTGGCTCGCTGGGGTGCCCAGATGCAGAACCAGCCGGTGGAGTCGAGCCAGGCCCCGCCGGTAGGAGAAGACCCCGCCGCACCCACTCCCACCCTGGGGCAGCGGGTGCTGGTGCCGGTGGCTAACCCCAGCACCGAAGACAACCTGCTTCAGCTGGCGATCATTCTGACCAAGCGGGTGGGGGGCACGCTGCTGCCGCTGCACGTGCTGCCCGATCGCAACCAGCCCATTGCCGAAGCCGAGCGCCTGCGCCAAAACCGCCTGCTCGACACCGCCGAAACCATTGCCCACGCCGCCGCCATCCCGGTGGAGCCGATTGGCCGCATCGATGACTCGATCGCCTGGGGTATTGTGCGCACCCTGCAAGAGCGCCACGCCGACCTGCTAGTCTGCGGCTGGAAGGGGTTTTCGACCTACCAAGACAACTTCTTTGGCAGCGTGATTGACACCATCGTGCGATCGGCCACCATTCCGGTGTTGATCAGCCGCTTTCCGCAGCCCATTGAAAACACCGAGCGGATTGTGCTGGCAATTACCGGTCGCCAGGCCAATTTAGGACAGGTGGTTAACTCGCTAACCATTGCCCAAAGCCTAGCAGAGGAGCTAAAAGCCCCCCTGCATGTGGTGCAGATGACGATTGGCTCGGCGCGCGATCGCAAGCTCACCGCCCTACTGCAAGAAAAAGAACTCTCGGTAGAGCCTATTCAGGGCAACACCGTTAAGCGCGTGTCAGAGGCGATTCAGCCCAATACCCTGCTGATTTTGATCGCCGGCAACCATACCGTGGGCCAGCCCGCCGTGGGCCGCGAGCCTGAGGCCATTACCCGCGCCAACTGGGACAGCAACATCATCATCGTCAACTTTCCGGCAGCACCCGTCAAGCGAGGCTGATATCAATAATCCCCCTCTAGGGTCGCCCGCTCAGATAGTTGAGAATTCCCTGGGCAATCGACTGGCCCATCTGGGCCTGCCAGCGGGGGTCGCGCAGCTTGGGGGCGTCGATCGCCCCGGTGACAAAGCCAATCTCAATCAGCGCGGCGGGCATGGCGGTGCGGCGCAGCACCAAAAACCGAGCCTGGCGCACGCCGCGATCATTCATCGCCATGGTGCTGAGTACCTGGCGTTGTAGGGCGGTGGCCAGCACCTGCCCGGCCTCTGAGTAGTAGTAGGTCTCAAGGCCATTTACCTCGGGACGCTGCATATTCACCGCGTTGGCGTGAATGCTGACAAACACCGTCGCCCCCGCCGCCGTGGCCATGTCGGCCCGGGGCTGTAAATCTACGGTCTGGTCGCTCTGGCGGGTGATCTGTACCGCAATGCCCTGGGCGCGCAGCACTGCCGCCACATGCTGGGCCACCGCCAGCACCACCCCTTTTTCTTGCAGGCCGCCAATGCCCACCGCCCCTGGGTCAACGCCGCCGTGGCCGGGGTCGAGCATGACTAAGACCCGCTCTCGACCGGGCACCTGGGCGGCAGCGGGTGACGGCCCCTGGGTCACGGGCGGCGGGGAGACGGCGTTGACCACCGGCAGCACTACGGTGGTGGGCGGGGCGGCAATTTGGCTGGGGGCCACCCCCATGGGAATTACCCAAATGCCGCCGTTGGCCAGGGGGGTAATTTGCCAGTCGGGGCTGTGGCCATCGAGGGTGAGGGTGATGCGGATGGCGGGGGGAGAGGTGGCAAACTGGGTCAGGCTCCAGCGCTGGATGCCGTAGCGGCCCTGGGGCAGCATCTCGGCGGTGAGGCCGGGGGCGATCGCCGCGTTGAGCAGGTCAATCACCAGCTGCCGCGATTGATTGCCATCGCGGGTGCGGTAGACCTGCACCTGGGGCGCAGCCCCAGCGGTGGGAATGAAAAACCCTTCGGCGGTAACCTGTACCCCGCGCAGCACCGTGGCCGTAGCCTGCACCGCCGCCGCAGTCACCTGGTTGCGGCTGAGCTGGTTGCGATTGATCTGGTTGCGATTGATGGGGAGAGGGATAGGGTTATCACCAGCGATCGCCAGGTGGCGGGCGATCGCCTTCGACAAATCTGGAATCTGCAACCCGCCAGCGGCGATCGTCGGGGTAGCACCGGGCAGCTGCACCACCCACTGCTGGCTGGTCAGACCCCACACCTTCACCTGCTTGGGGTCGAGGTCGTAGTCAGGGCTGAGCTCTAGCACCATGCGGGTGGTGTCGGCACTGGCCTGGGTGACCCGCACCGCCGTCACCGCGCCACCGATAAACTGATCGCCCAGAGATTCTTCCGACAAAATGCCGGGCAGATCGATCACCAGCCGTCGGGGGTTAGTCAGCAGGCTAACCTGGGGCTGCACCTCGCTCTCGGTGGTAAATAAAAGACGATTTTGGCCGGTGTCAAACTCCCAGGTGTGCAGGCGCGCGGTAGCTTTGGCTGGCAGGCTGCCAAACAAGCACACCCCGGCCATCCCCACTACTCCAGTCACCAGCTGCTTTAGCCGCAATCGAGCGGATCTCCCCACGCACCACAGGATTCAGCCGGGCCGTTTGATCAACAGCTACCCTGGGGGCTCTGCCCCAGCTAACGCCCCTGACTTTAGAACCTAAATAACCGCCTAGACGGCTTAAAGGGCTGAATTGGCTTAGATATTAGCTCACTTTTGCCAAAGCAAAGCCTCGCACCCTGGTTATGTGCTGAGCTAGCGCCCGTCCATGCCGCCTAAATCGCTGCCTAGATCGATGGGGCGAGGGCACGGGCACTAAAAAACCGGGCTTCTTATCGAATCGCTAAACCGATTAGCTACCCGCAGCAGAAACCCGGTTTTTAGGCTAACCAAGCCAGCTCAGACAACCCACCCTAGAAAAACGAAGGCTGGTGGCGAATCAGGCTGAGAAACTCCTCACGGGTCTTGGGGTCTTCTTGGAAAGACCCCAGCATGGCGCTGGTCACCGTCCAAGAGCCGGGCTTTTGCACCCCGCGCATGACCATGCACATGTGGCTAGCCTCTACCACCACCGCCACCCCTTTGGGGTCAAGAATTTCCTGCACCGCTTCGGCAATCTGGCGGTTGAGGCGCTCTTGCACCTGCAGACGGCGAGAGTACATCTCCACAATGCGGGCCAGCTTGCTCAGCCCCACCACCCGCTGGTTGGGGATGTAGGCCACGTGGGCGCGGCCCATGAAGGGCAGCATATGGTGCTCGCATAGGCTAAACAGGTTGATGTCGCGCACCAGCACCATTTCGTTGTGGCCCTCGTTAAAGATCGCCCCGTTGACCAGCTCCTCTAGCGACTGCTGGTAGCCGCTGGTGAGAAACCGCATGGCCTCGGCGACGCGCTTGGGGGTCTTGAGCAGCCCCTCTCGCTCAGGGTCTTCGCCCACCGACAGCAGCATGGTGTGTACGGCGTCGCTCATGTCTTCAAAGCTGGTTTCAGGAATGGGGTACTGGTCAGCCTCTTCCCGGCAGCTGTGGGTGCGATCGGGCCGAATTTCAGGGGCCTTGCCCTTGAAGCCGGTGCCCTTGGAGCCGGTGCCATTGGAGCCGGTGCCATTGGAGCCAGCGCCGTTGGTGGTTTTGTCGTTGAGGCTGTTTGAGGATGCGATAGTCATAGGGTTTCTAAACACTCTAGAGGTTCAACAAAGGTTCAACAAAGATTCAACAAGAGCAGGGCCACTCCCTGAGTTAGCCAGGTCGCGACGGGGTAAAAACTAACTACAGGGCACCGCCCGCGGGCATCAGCGTGAGGTCTTCGATCACCGCCTGGGGGGGCATGAGAATGGTGTGCAACACGGTCTGCGCCACGATTTCAGGGGTGAGCATAGACGAGCGGTCAAAGTCAGCCTGCACCGTATCGGTATCCCAAAGGGGGGTGTTGACCGAACCAGGCGACACCGTCACCACCCGAATACCGTGGGGCCGTTCTTCCGCCGCCAGCACCCGCGATAGGGCCACTAGAGCGGCCTTGCTCACGGTGTAAGCCCCCCAGTCGGGGAAGGCAGACTGGGCCGCAACGGAGGCCATGTTGACGATGGTGCCACCGCCGCTGGCCCGTAGGGCAGGCAGCACCGCCTGCAGGCACTGGAACACGCTGGTGACATTCAAATCCATTACCCGCTGCCAGTCGGCCAGGGGCATGGTGTCTAGCGCCCCGGTATAGCCCATGCCAGCGTTGTTGACCACCACGCTGAGGGGGCCAAAATCGTCTAGCACCGCCGCTAGGCGATCGCGCAACCCCTCCATCTCGGCCAGATCAACGGCGTAGGCTTTGGCCACCACGCCATAGCTGGCCAGGGATTCCTGCACTGGCCTGAGGGTTTCTAGGGAACGGCTGACCAGGGCCACATCGTAACCAGCCTGGGCCAGGGCATGGGCGATCGCCCTGCCAATGCCACGGCTGGCGCCCGTCACCAGGGCACGACGCGGTAGGTCAGAAGGGGTAGGATTTTGCAATGGTGAGTACCAATCAACAATCGGGGTGGGTCAGCGGCGCTCAAGCAGGCCAAGGTTTAGGGCCGAAACCCCGACCGCTGGCCTAACCGATGCCCCGGAGAGGCCCTGCGCCTTATCTATGTTAACAAATGTAAACAGCTTCTTAACAAAGTCGCCGCTGGCAAGCGCAGAGATGGTCAATACCCTAGCGCTGGCCTTGGGCAAGCACATTAATTAAGAATTAATTTTCTCGGTGCCAGGGTGGTCTGGGGCAAAGGCAGGCCACCCCTAGGCCGCCTCGGTAAAGACTCCAATTTTGCGGTACTTCTGGTAGCGCAGCTGTTGTCGAGCTGTCGGGGTCAGCTGCGACAGGTCGGCCAGGTTCTTCACCAGCGCCTGTTTGAGCATCTCTGCCGCTTGAATGGGGTTGGCGTGGGCACCGCCCACCGGCTCGGGCAGCAGCTCATCTAAGATGCCCAGCTGCTTGAGATCCCAGGAGGTAATTTTGAGCGCCTCAGCGGCTTCCCCAGCGCGGGCGGCGTCTTTCCACAAAATGGCGGCGCAGGCTTCGGGGCTGGCCACGGTATAGACCGAGTGCTCAAACATCATCAGCTGATCGCCTACGCCTATGCCCAAGGCCCCGCCGGAGCCGCCCTCGCCAATGATGGTGCAGATGATCGGCACTGTCAGGCCAAACATCTCCCGCAGGTTGACGGCGATCGCCTCCCCCTGGCCCATCTCTTCGGCCTCAAACCCAGGGTAGGCCCCCGGAGTGTCGATAAAGGTAATGATCGGCATGGCAAAGCGATCGGCGTGGCGCATCAGCCGCATGGCCTTGCGGTAGCCCCCTGGCGAAGCCATGCCAAAGTTGCGGGCCACGTTGTCTTTGGTGTCGCGACCCTTCTGATGGCCCAAGATCACCACGGGCCGTCCGTCGAGGCGG
>JBBSLR010000219.1:0-5714 GCA_038255045.1 Phormidesmidales cyanobacterium | reverse complement strand
TACCTACCGCTGATTATTCCTGACATTGCCATTGCGGTGGCCACCCTGGTGTTTTTGGTGTCGATGGCGGTGCCCCTCAGCCTGGCGACGATTATTGCCGCCCACATGGTGTTTTGTCTGGCCTACATTGCGGTGGTGGTATCTAGTCGTCTGCAACGCCTTGACCCCAATCTAGAAGAAGCGGCCCTCGATCTGGGGGCCACCCCCACCCAGGCGATGATCCAGGTGCTAATTCCCCAGCTGGCACCGGCTATTTTTGCCGGCTGTCTGCTGGCCTTTGTGCTCAGCATGGATGACCTGCTGATCTCTAGCTTCACCGCCGGGGGCGGCGCTAACCCCCTGCCCATCGAAATTTTTAGCCGAGTACGCACCGGGGTTAAGCCCGATATCAACGCCCTCAGCGTGGTGCTGATCTTAGCCTCGGCCCTGCTGGCGGGCCTGGCTGAGTATGTGCGATACCGCAGCGATCGCACCCGTCAGTCAACCTAATCCATTGAGAATCAGCGCTGTCCAGGCCTAGCGTGATCTAAACCACAATAAAGAACGATAGAAATCACCGCTGGCTAGGCCTAGAATCATGCCCAGCTAGAGGTGCTGTCACGATGCGCCGGGGAGACTCGGGCGATAGTAGACGTAGCCCCAAATCGCTCAGGTCGTCACTATGCCTCAAACCACCAGCCAATCTCTAAAAGCGATCGTCGATCAGATCTTGGCCGATCGCCGGATTAGCCGCCAGGTGCAGCGAGAGTTGATGGATATTTTGCTGAGCCAGCCCACCCTCAGCAACCAAGACCACGCCACCGCCCAGCGCGTGTTTGACGCCATCCGCCAGGGGCGGCTGCGGGTGATTGACTAATCCCCTGTCGGCGCGTTTGCCCGCTGTCGTTAGTTCTGTGCTGCCAACCTTTCCCCTGGGCAGTGGGTGGTCAAATCTCTCCCCAAATGCCGACGGGCAGAGGCAAAAATCTCTCTCTTCTAGATAAAACCAGTTCATTACATTGAGCGAGTACGGTCGCAGGGTCTAGTGTTAAAACATAGACGTGTTTTATGATCAATGGGAGACCAAAAACCATGGCTTCAACCTCTTCAACCTATAGACGAGCTGTAGGCATTTTTTCTGGCCGCCTCCAAACCGCCTCTGCCCTGCAGGCGCTGAGCGATTCTGGCTTTTCAATGGGCGATGTATCGGTGATCGCCAAAGACGCCGACCATCAGAAAGCTATAGCCGGTGTCACCGTCCGAAACGAAGTCACTAACCAGGCCGACAAAGGCGGAGCCATTGGCGCAATGACAGGCGGTGTTTTGGGCGGCGTGACTGGGCTACTGGTGGGCCTGGGTACGTTGACTATTCCGGGGCTAGGCCCGGCTCTACTGGCGGGAGAGGCTGCTGCTGTCCTGGCAACTGTGGTCGGCGGCGCTGCGGGAGCCGCCGCCGGAGGCCTGGTTGGCGCTCTGGCTGGCCTTGGCATTCCTGAGCACCGCGCGGTGCGCTATCAAGACCGGGTGGCCCAGGGTGACTATCTAGTCATGGTTAAGGGCGATGAGAACGAGATTGTTCGCGCTGAACGCACCCTGGTGGCCGCTGGCATCGAAGACTGGGGCGTTTATCAAGCCGATGACGACGCTAGCCGGGTCAGCCCTGCGGTCACCGCTGCGGCTAGAACTAGCCCTGTCCATGAAATTCACCGCGAAACTCACCGCGACCTAAGAGCGACCGACGGGCGTGATCGCCTTACGGATCTGCCCCATTAGTCTAGTTCAGCAGGTCTTGATCGCGTCCTGTTGCCCGATGTGGGTACGGTGATGGTCACGGGGCCAGATGCCCAAGCGCGCTCTGACACCTTTTTACAGAATCGCTCGGGTTCGAATGATCGCCTGGATCGCTCGACCAGGGCGGCAGATGGCCTCGGCATTGCCCCCGAGTCGGCTCGGCTCTACCGTCGCCACTTGACCGATGGTGCTTACCTGGTGACCCTGCGGGGGAGTAACCAAGACGTGCTTGAAGCCGCTTCTACCCTAGGTCAGTGGGGCATGCACGACTGGGACATCTACGATGTCTGGGCTAGGTAGACCCTATACAAGTTATCCATCACCTATCCATCACAAATGCCCCAGGAAATTAAATTTCCTGGGGCATTTGCTGGGTTGATTAGCGATTGGTCAGCAAGCTCTGGCGCAATGGCGGGCGATCGCTTAGTTCTCCTCACTCTCTTCTGCGTTCACGGTAGGCACAAAGTCGGGCTTTTCCTTGTCTTCCCACCCGGCGGGGCGCTTGGAGTTGTACCAGGCAATGGAGCCAATGCTCACTGCGGCAACAAATCCCACCACGTACACCAGCACAAAGGAAGACGAAAAGCCTCCATCAGCGATCGCAAAAAAGAGTGTCATGACAATTAAATCCTCAAAAATTAGCTGCCTAACATTCTACGATGGCAGGTTTGCCTGGCAAATCGACCCCTGGGGATAAATTTACGCTGGGAATGCTTTAGTCTCCACCTAGGGCAGGGGGCGGGGCCTCTAGGGGCGGGGGTGGAGCCACAATGGGCGGCGGCGCTAGGGCCGGGGCTGGGGCCGGGGCCACCGGAGCCGGGGCCGGAGCCACCGGAGCGGTATTGGCGGGTCGCGGGGCTGGGGCCGCCGACGGCGGCTCGGTAGTGATCGCTGGAGCGGCAGGGTTTGAAGTGCCCAGGGCGCCGCTGGAGCTGCCGCCGCTCGATCCATTGCTGGAGCTGCCGCCGCTGGGCGCTGGAGACGATTGATCGCGGCTCGAACTGCTCTCGGTGCTGGCGGTCTGCCGTCTACCGCCGCCGCTAGAGCCAGCGGTCGATTCTGACGATTGATTGGGGCCGCTGTCGGCAGTTACCCGACCGGGCTTAACCGGGCTGAGGGTAATACTGCCGACTCGCCCGCCCAGCCGAGGCAGAGTGGGAAACGGCTCACTGGGAATATCGTCGGTGAGCTTGGCCATAAAGCTGCGCCACACTGAGGCGGCCATGCTGCTCGCCCCTCGGGTGGGAGTGTTGTCGTCGTTGCCCATCCACACCCCGGCGGCCAATTGGGGAATGTAGCCGACAAACCAGAGATCGCGGTACTCCTCAGAAGTGCCGGTTTTGCCCGCCACCGGACGGCCCAGGGTAGCGTTGCCGCCGGTGCCGCCTTCCACCACCCCCCGCAGCATCCAGGTCATGATCGCGGCGCTGTTGGGGTCGATCGCCTGCACTGACTCGTTGGGGCGCTCGTAGATCACCTCACCGCTGGCGTTGAGCACCCGACGAATGCCGTGGGCCGGGCGATAAATGCCTTTGTTGGCCAGGGTGCCGTAGGCGCTGGTCAGCTCCAGCAGGTTGACCTCAGAGGTGCCCAGGGCCAGGGAGTAGGCGGGCAGCAGGGGCGACTCAATGCCCATACGCCCGGCCAGCTGCACCACCGGGTCGAAGCCGGTGTCTACCAGCAGCTTCACGGCCACAATATTGACTGAGTTGCGCAGCGCCTGCAGCAGATCCATACCGCCGCCGTAGCTTTCGCCGTAGTTTTCAGGCTCATAGCCATCGACGACGTAGCGGGCATCCATGTAGTTTTTGTAGGGCGACATGCCGCCGGAGATCGCCGCCGCATAGACAAAGGTTTTAAAGGTCGAACCCGGCTGCCGCTGGGCCTGGGTGACGCGATTAAACTGATTTTCGCTGGTGAAATTGGTGCCGCCCACCATGGCCTTGATCTCGCCGTTGCGGGGGTCTACAGCCACCAGGGCAATCTGCCCGATCCGCTGCCAGCCGCTGTAGTCGGCGATCGCATCATTCACCGTTTCTTCAGCCCGGCGTTGCCACACCACATTGAGCGTGGTTTCCACCGTTAGCCCGCCGGCCGCTAGCTGTTCTGGGGTTAGCAGCGTCTCTAGCTGCTTTTGCACATGAATAGTGAAGTAGGGAAACTCGCTGTAGAGAAACTTGGGCTGGTTCGTGGTGATCGCCACATCGGCGCTGATGGCCTCCTCGGCCTCTAGGCCGGTGATCATATCGGTGGCCAACATCCGCCGAATCACCCGGTTGCGCTGGCTGCGAGCCGCCTCAGGGTTGACCGCCGGCGAATACAGGCTGGGGGCTGGGGCCATGCCCGCGATCAGCGCTGACTCGGCGATGGTGAGCTGGTCAATGGTTTTGCCAAAGTAAACCCAGGCGGCATCGGCCACGCCGTAGGCCCCTGAACCCAGATACACCAGGTTTAGGTAGCGCTCGGCAATTTGCTCTTTGGTCAGGCTTTCTTCCAGCTTGAGCGCCATCAAAATCTCTTTGCTCTTGCGCTGAAAGCTGCGCTCCTGATCGAGAAAGACGATGCGGGCCAGCTGCTGGGTAATGGTGCTGGCCCCTTCGACCACGTCGCGGTTTTGCAGGTTGGCCCAGGCGGCGCGGGCAATGCCCCGGTAGTCAACGCCGCTGTGCTCGTAGAAGCGCTGGTCTTCGGAGGCCACAAAGGCCTGCACCAGGTGGTCTGGCATCCGGTCGCGGGTAATGGTCTCGCGAGAGGCGGGGCCAAGCTTTTGCAAAATTACGCCGTCGGCAGACACCATGGTGGTGGTGCCACCGCGCTGGTAGGTGAGGGCGCTGGCCGAGTCGGGCAGGCTGTCATTGGTGGCTTGAATCAACCGATAGACGCGGGTGCCGCCGCCAGCAATGCCGGCCCCGGCCAGCAGCATCACCCAAAACAGGGGCCGCCAAAACAGGGGGCGATAGCGGTGTGGCGGCGGCTCTTTTGCCTCTCCGGCAGGCTGAGCCAACCGCTGCGGCGGGGCGGCAGTTCTAGTATAATTGACCGAGCTGGCCCCAGATTTGCGGCCTGCCGCAGCCCGAGAGGGCCTCCCGCCAGGAAGCGACAGCCAGGTTAACCAAGATCGAGCCATAGCACCGTTGCCCTTCTCACACGTTGTAACTCGCACTCTGTGAACTGTATGGGGTTTAGACCATTTCTTCAAGGGTACAGCCCAGAGATAGGGTCGTACCAAGACGGCTCTAAAGGGCTGTATGGCCCAGGGCTAGGCCTGTTACCAGCATGCCCAAGACCAAAAAAGGCTGGGCGCTGGCCTGGTATTTAACGTCGTTGCCCAGGGGGTCGCGCAAAAAGTACATATCTTGAAAGGTGATTTGAGGAATAATCAGCAGCACCAGCAGCACCGCGTAGAGGTTTTGGTGAATGGCCATCAGGTAGGCGGCTACGCCCCCCTGAAAAATGTCGATCGCCAGCACGCAGATCCAGGCGGCGGTGGTCACGCCAAACATCACCGGCAGCGATTTGAGGCCCATCTGGCGATCGCCCTCGACGCTCTTAAAGTCATTCACCACCGCGATACCTAGCCCTGCCAGGCTGTAGAACAGGGTGAGCGCCACAATCTTCCAGTTGAGGTCGCCAAATAGGGCATGCCCTGCCCACCAGGGCAGCGCAATGTAGCTGGCCCCCAGGGCGTAGTTGCCCAGCCAGCCGTTTTGCTTCAGCTTGAGCGGCGGGGCCGAGTAGATATATGACACAACAGAACCACCCAGGGCCAGGGCGGTAATGATTGGGAAATCGTGACCCGCCCAGCGATCAAGGCTGTAGGCCACCGCGATGCCGCCCACCAGCAGCAACAAAATCTGCGTCACCACCTGGGGAATCGAGATCGCCCCAGAGGGGATGGGCCGGTAAGGCTCGTTGATGGCGTCGATCTCGCGATCGTAAAAGTC
>JBBSLR010000218.1:0-5732 GCA_038255045.1 Phormidesmidales cyanobacterium | reverse complement strand
TTGAGCCGATCCCAGGTGCGCGATCGCAGCACCTGAGACTGGGGGCCAATGTCAGCAACCTGCACATCGCGGGGGCGAACCGTGGTGGGGAGCGGGGCTGAGGGGGTAGTTAGGGTCATGGGAAAAGCGTAGGTAGGGGTGAGCTAGGCCAATGGGGGATTTTGGATGGGGGATTTTGGATGGGGGATTTTGGATGGGGCCAGCTTGGCTTTACCTGGGCCTGACTGTGGCAGAGGCTGGCGCTGCGCCAATTCCCGCGTTAATCCAGGGGTGACTTGGCCGTTTCCAGGTCGGCGATGTCGTGGGCAAACCGAATGCGGTGGCGGCGGGAAACCGCTTGTTCTGGATCAACGCCGTCGAAGGTGGGGGGAATCCAGGCTCGAACTACCAGCAACCCGCCCAGCACCAGCAAGAACGCACAGCTCGCCAACACCTGGGTCCAGGGCGTATCGAGCACGCCCCGCACGATAATTTCCCGCAGCACCGAGACGATGGAGACCTCTACCGCTACCCCAATCGAGACCCGATGCTCTTGCAGGTAAATAATCAGCAGCCGAAACAGCTCCACCAAAATCAGCAGAAACAAAATGTCAGAGGTCACCTCAGGAAAATTGAGCGGCGGCAGCAGCGAGAGAAACATCTCCCGTAGCTGCATCACCATGAAGCTGAACAGCCCAATGCACAGGGAAATCACAATCAGGTCTTGAACCAGCTCAAGGATACGAACCACATAGTTGCCGTTTAGCCAGGTGGCCCAGCGGGAGGAGGCGGGGAGGTTTTGCATAGGAATATGCCTGGTGGGTAGGGGGAGCGGAATAGGGAGGGGGAGCGGGGGCGCGTAGGGTGTATTAGGCTTCAGATGCCTCTGGGGATTGCCGGTAACCTCAGCCCTGCCGTGATGCACCATCCAGAGGTCTTGGACTCGCCAAAATCCAAAATTAGTAATGATTGCTTGCCTTGCGGTGGTGCACTGCCGTCAGCCCATCCGGTTTCGCCACCCGTCCAGTTTGGGTGGTGCAGTAAATCACCCAGTGGTCGCCAGCCTCAATTCGGTGGTTGACCGTGCATTCCAGGTAGGCCAAAGATTCCGCCAAAATGGGAGAGCCGTTGGCGGCGGCGTAGGTAGCAATGCCCTCAAAGCGATCGCAGCCGGGGGGAAAGCGCTTGAGAAAGTGCTTCATCAACCGCTGGTAGTTGCCCTCTTCCAGCACGTTGAGCACAAAGGTGTCGCCCCAGTGCAGCAGCGATTCAATAGCGCGGTCCTTGGCAACGGCGACGGCCAGCCCCGGCGGCTGAATGCTGGCCTGAATCACCCAGGAGGCCAGCATGGCGCTGCTGACAGCTCCCTTTTGGGCGGTCAATATATAGAGTCCGGTGCTGAGCCGACCCAGGGCCTGATCAGGGCCAGAATCTAGGGCTTGACTCTGCTTTTGGGTGCGGTCGCGGTTGACCCACTGGCCCAGGTCGGTGCCCGCCTCTTCGCAGAGTTTGTCGGTGGCCTCGGTGGGGGCCGCTTTGATCAAAATCGGCTCAAAGGCAGCCTTCAAACCCAGCTCCTGAAATCGATTGCGCAGGGGAAAAATCGGTTCGTCTTGGCCACCGCCGGTTTCAAATAGCCCGATCGCCTGCTTGGGGTGGGCGGCAGCCAGAATAGTGCTGAGCAGCGGCTCTAGACCGGGGGCCATCTGGGGCAGCATGCCCAAAACCAGACCAGCGGCGGTGGTCACCAGCTCCCGCACGGCATGAATATCGGTATCGAGCCAATCCACCAGCTCTACAGCGGTGGCGGTTTTGAGCAACCCCTGGCCCAGGGCGTGGGCAATGCGATCGCTGTAGCCGTACTCCCCGGCGTAGAAGATCGCCACATAGGGTTCGGCCTGAGCCTGGGTCTCGCTCCAGGTGCGGTAGCGCCCCACCCAGTCGGCCAGGTGATAGTGCAGCAGGGGGCCGTGGCCCGTGGCAATCTGGTCGATAGAGAAGGGCTCCATCCGCTTCAGGGCGGCCAGCACCGACCGGGCGTTTGGCCCCATCAGACAGTCGTAATACAGCTGAAAATCGGCCTCCACCAGCGCGGGCATTTCATCGTAGAGGGTGTCGTCGCAGTAGTGCATACCAAACACATCGCAGGTATACAGCACTTGAGTACCCGCATCGTAGGTGAGCATGGTGTCGGGCCAGTGCAGGTTGGGGGCGGAGATAAAGGTCAGCTCGTGGCCCTGGCCCAGATCCAGGCGATCGCCGCTTTTCACCATCTGAAAGTCAAAGGGACGGTGCAGCTGGTTCTGCAAAAATTGAATCGCCACCTTAGAGGCCACCACGGTAATTTGGGGGGCCAGGGCCAGCAGGTCGCCAATCAGCCCGCTGTGGTCGGGTTCGGTGTGGTTGACGATCAGGTAGTCGATTGCCGCCAGGTTCACCAGCGCCTGAAGCTCCTCCAGATACCGGTCTCTAAACTTGCCGTGGGAGGTATCGATCAGGGCCGTTTTTTCGCCCCGAATCAGAAAGGAGTTGTAGGTGGTGCCGTTTTGTAGCTCAAACTCGATGTCGAAGCGATCGCGATCCCAATCTAGGCAGCGCAAGGCCGTTGAACCTGGAGCAATGGTCGCGGTTTGCAGGGTGAGCCGTCCGACGGGAGAGCAGGTTTGACGTAAATCCGTGACTGCAACCATGGAGTTTCTCTATCCTCAGCAAGACTGGAATGGACATAAATCAATACTCCGTTGCCTAGCATGATTTGTAAAATGTCAATTCTCAAACCCTGCCATTAGAAATTCGTATCAATTCTCTGCTGACTGATACTAAATCCTGCTCAGCTAGCAAGCTTAGGACAATTCTGGCAACGAAAATACCCAAGGATTTTGCTGCCTCCTAAGGACGCAGGCTTTGCGCCCCTACCTGGTGGTTATTTTCTTTCCTGGAGACCTCCTAACTTCTCAACAGGCGCAGACCACTGAGGGTGACGATAACAGTAGAGCCTTCATGCCCCAACACGCCCATGGGCAAGGTGACATGCCCGCTCAAGGTACCGATAATCAGTAGCCCAATCAGCCCTAGGGCAAAGACAATATTTTGTCGCACGATCGCCCGTGCCCGCCGCCCTAGTCTAATAGCGTGTTCTAGCTTTTCCAGCCGATCGGCCATGAGCACAATATCGGCGGTTTCTAGGGCCACATCGCTGCCCGCCGTGCCCATGGCAATGCCGACTGTGGCCAGAGCCAGGGCCGGGGCATCGTTAATGCCATCGCCGACCATCGCCACGCTGCCATACTGCTGCTGCAACTGCCGCAGAACCGTGACTTTATCTTCAGGCATTAAATCGGCGTGCACCTGATCTACCCCCAGCTGCTGGGCCATACTGTGAGCCGTACGGGCATTGTCACCCGTTAGCATCACCACTTGCTCAATGCCCAGGTGCTTAAGACGGGCGATCGCCCGTGCCGCCTCCGGACGCACTCGGTCGGCCACTGCAATCAAGCCCAGAACTTTGCCGCTGTGGGCCACCCAGACCACGGTTTTACCCTCTGCCTCCCACTGCTGGCTTTGCTTCACTAAATGCGGGGCAACGGCCTGCCCCCGAGCCTGAACCTGGGCCTGAACCTGGGCCTGAACCTGGGCACTAACAAAGGCGGCTTTACCCACCGCCGCAGGCTGCCCGGCCACCTCCCCGGTAATGCCGAGACCCGCCTGGGCTTGCCCGTTGACCGCTGCTTGCCGGGTCAGGTCTCGGCGCTGCGCCGCTTGCACAATCGCCGCGCCAATCGGGTGCTCCGACAGGCTCTCCAGGGCGGCGGCCACGGTGAGCAGCTGATCCGGGTCGTCAGCCAGCATATTCACCACGTCGAGCTGGCCGGTCGTGAGCGTGCCGGTTTTGTCAAAGGCGATCGCTCTGACTTGGCCCATCTGCTCCAGCTGCGCCCCGTTTTTGAACAAAATGCCCTGCCGCGCCCCGTTAGCAATCCCAGAGAGCAGGGTCGGCATAATTGAGGCCATCAGCGCACAGGGGGAGGCCACGACCAAAAACACCAGGGCGCGGTAGATGGTTTCCTCCCATCCCCAGCCCAGCAGCAGCGGTGGCAGCGTGGCCAGCAAAACGCCCACCGTCACAATTACCTGGGCGTAGCGACGCTCAAACCGCTCCATAAATTTTTGGGAGGGAGGCGCTTCGGTTTGGGCCTGCTGCACCAGGCGAATCACCCGTTGAATCAAGCTGCTTTCCGGCGGCTGGTGGAGGGTTAGGCGCAGCGCGCCGTAGCCGTTGAGGGTGCCCGCCAAGACCTCGTCGCCCACGGTTTTTTCGACAGGAATAGATTCTCCAGTAATCGACGCCTGGTTCACCGTGCTGAAGCCTTCGGTCACGACCCCATCGGTGGGCACCAGTTCCCCCGGCTTGACCAAAACCTGATCGCCGACTTGCAGCGCTGAGATCGGCGTGACCTGCTCTTGCTCCTGGCGGATCACCGTTGCTGTGTCAGCAGTGAGGCTCATTAACCCTTGGATGTTTCGCTCCGTTCGCCCCATGGCATAACCCTCTAGGGCACCACTAATCGCAAAAATTAGAATCAGGACGGCGCCATCGACAATCAGGTTGTACTGCCGCTGCCACAGACCCAGGCTGGCAGCCCCTAAGGCGGCGACAATCATGAGCAGGTCTACGTCCAGCTCTTTTTCCTGCACCAGCGTCGTCAAGCCATCCCGAGCGCTCTCAAATCCCCCAATGACGTAGGCCGCCGCCAGCCACAGCAGGGCACCTCCCACCCAGCCCAGGGCCAGGGTTTGCCAGCCCAAACCGACTAAAACCGCACAGGCGATCGCCGCCACCGCATCGGGGTGTTCGTCGAGTAGACCTTTGCACAGATTGCCGAATCGAGACTTCGCCAGAGCGTTCAATAGGGCATTCAATGGGGCATTCAGCGGGGCAATAGACATCATGGGCCAACCTGAGGAATCATCACCCTGTCAGGCTAAACCTTGACATTAGTGTCAATGTCAAGGTTTAGCGTAAGCTAAGCCGATGACGACTGAATTTCTGACTATTAAAGAACTCACTGAGGCGGCGGGCGGCGGCGTCACCCCCCGCATGGTGCGGCACTATCACACCCTGGGGTTGTTGCCTCCAGTTCCCCGCTCAGAGAGCAACTACCGACTCTACACCCAGCGGGATATACAGCGCCTACAGCGGGTGGTGGCGCTAAAACAGCAGGGCTTTCAGCTCTCTCACATTGGGCAAATTCTAGACAGTGACTCTGAAGCAACAGCAGACGCGAGCTTAATGACCCAGCTACAGCAGCAGTATCAAGCTGTGATCCAGCAGATCGCCCGCTTGCGCCATACCGCCTCGGCCCTGGAGGGGCTGCTGGGGCGCGATCTAGGCTGTCAAACCACCCAGGCTCAAGCCCTGGCCCAGCTCAAGCAGCCGAGGTAGACACCCAGGCGGGTCTCAGCCAGATCGATCAGCTCTGGGCCAGCCTCGATGCCGAAACCACCGCCCACCCCGAAGCCTTTCAAGAATCGCTTCAGCGCCTGCTGCCCAACCTCTCGCACTATTCTGAAATTACCCAGCATTTGATCCAACAACTGGTGCTGGCCTGCGGTGATGTGAGCTTGGTTGACCTGATCCAAATCAGTGACGATGCGATCGACGCAGCCCGCACCGCTCTCAGCAATGGGTGTGACATCATTACCGATGTGCCTGTCGTAGCCACAGCGATTGATCAAACTCGGCTAGCCTCTTT
>JBBSLR010000217.1:0-5738 GCA_038255045.1 Phormidesmidales cyanobacterium | reverse complement strand
TTAAAGTAGCGAAGTTATTGCCCCCGCCCTGTCTCCCCTGTCTGGATCTATGACCCTAGCCGTCGGCACCACCCTCCAAAATGGCACCTACGTAATTGACGCCTGGGTAGCTCAAGATGCCATTGGCCCAATGTATCTGGCGATGGATGTACCCAAGGGCCAATGGATACAGCTGCGGGTGCTGGGCAGCCTTGCCCCCCAGGCCTTGCCCGACGCTGCCGATCGCCAAGCTTTTTACCGATACCTAGGGCAGGTCGCTGACCTGAAGAATTCAACCTTCCCCCGTCGCCTCGGCGGCTTTGAAGAGGAGGGGGTCTGCTACCAAACTCTGTCGATTCCCCCCGGTGCTCCGCTAGATCGACTGGTAACCACCGCAGCTCCGCTGCCTGCTCGCACCAGCCTCGCCCTGGTGCGTCAGCTGATTCAATCCCTCCAGGCGCTTCGTCCCCTGGGCTGGACGAGTCTGCGGCTGACCCCTGACCAGGTTTGGTACAGCCCCGAGGCCCAGACCACTACATTTATGGGCTTTGACCTGGTTCCCAATACCGCACTAGCACCAGCAGATACCGCCCAGGAAACCGCCGCCGAGGGAGCGCTGGTGCAGGGGCTGAGCTACCTGCTGTACTTTTTGCTCACGGGGCAGCGGGCCGAGGCCACCAAAGCTCCCCTGGCGGTCGATGTGCGCCGTCACCACCCGAGTTTGCCCGCCAGTCTTGATCGCGCTCTGGAGCTAGGCCACCCGCTGCGGCTGCCCACGATTACCCTGGCCGAGTGGGAAGCGTTGCTCCCGGCGGCGGCCGATCTGCCCCCTGACGCCTTGCCTGAATCTGGGCCGGGGCCGGGGCCTGAGCCTAGGCCCGCAGCCAAGCGCCCGGAGGCTGCTTCTACCGTGGTAGTGGCGCGCGATCGCCCGCCGCTATCAGTCTTCGACCAGCACCCCTCAAGCCATTGGACAGCACCCCAGGTGCTTGCCCCCAGCCCGTCCAAACGCTCTTCTACCCCAGCTTTAGCCCTGGTGCTGACGGGGCTAATGGCCACCGTCAGCGGCTTGGGTGTGGGTCTCTACGCTCGCCTCCAGCCCGCCAGCTCCGCCAGCCAAGAGCGGCTTAGCCCCAACCAGTCATTCCCCCCCCTCCCCGACTGGAACAGCAATACCCTCTGGCAGCCCCGGGAGGATGCCCCTGCCGGCCGCAGTCGCCCAGACTACGGCGATCCCCCCCGGGGGAGCACCCCGGCCCCAGACTTGACCCCTAACCCCCAAGAACCCGCTGCTCCTCCTCCGGCCGTGCCTCAGCCAGCCGCCGCCCCAGAGGCCGACCCTAAACCGCCTGAGGTATGGGAATCTCCGGCAGAACCCTGGGTTTTGCCGGAACCAGTTGCCCCCCCTGACTCAGGATCACCCCCCGCCGTGGAACCCGCTCCGGCCCCGATCACGCCCCCAGCTCCCCTAGAGCTACCGCGCAGCTCTGACGAAGGCGCGGCCCCGCCTCCCCTGACTGCCCCACCGATTCTCAATGCCCCGGCCCCGGCCTCTAGCTGAGCTGGTTTGAGGCGATTGGTTTCGCCAGCCCCTGCGGGAGCCAGGCAGCCCCAGAAAACCAGATGTCCTCAATATCTGCCCGGTGTTAGAGAAATCTGTCCGGTGCTAGATGAATAAGAACGTTATAATTCTCTACAGTTAAATAATTACGAGCAAGCTTTTCTTCTGAGGTCAACCATGAGTGGTCCTGTGCTGCACGCGTTCTTTGTCGGTCGCGCCCTGGCCGATGCGGTAAATCAGCGCGCCGAACAATTACTTACCGACGGCTTGAGCCTGGTGGGTAAATTTGATGCCGAGCAGCGGGAATACTTTCGTCAGTTCACCGATGAAGTTTTGGTGCGGGCACAGCAGGCTGAGGCTGAAGCCGGGGAAGTCTATCCTGGAGCCACTGCCCCCGCAACTGCGACCGACCTCCAGGCCACCATCGATACCCTGCGGGCTGAAATTGCCCAGGTGCGCGTAGCGCTGCAACAGTATCGGGCTACTTCTCAGGTGTAGATCTAAGATCACGCCATATCTTTTAGGCAAGATGCTGCCCTTGGCGAGACCTTTGCTTGTGCTTAGGGCTATCGTAGCCTTGCTTAACTACCGCTGCTGTTTACACCGACCTTTTAGGAGCCTGAGTGTCTGCCGTTTCCGACCCTTCGACGTCGCCCAAATTACCCTCCCCCGTCGCTGATGGAGAGGGCGACCTAGACAATGGTTTAGGCATGAATGGGCATCTGGAGGGCTTGGTTGCTGCCTCGACAACCATGCCCAGCGAGTCGGCGCAGCCCCTGGTTCACCCCACAGAGGCTGCAACCGGCAGCGATGCTGACCCGGCCGAGAAAGTGCCTCCCTTTCGTCAAGAGTCCTACCGATGGAACCGGGGCAGCTACTCTCGCCAGCGCCGGTTTATTGACATTTGGAGTTTTGTGCTGCAGCTGCTGCGCGCCCGCTGGCTCTACGGCAAAGCCTGGAGCTATGGCGGCACCATTACCCCTGAGGCCCAGACCGCCCGTCGCCGTCATCTAGCGGTCTGGATTCGTGAGACTCTGCTTGATCTAGGCCCCACCTTCATTAAAGTCGGGCAGTTGTTTTCGACCCGGGCCGATATTTTTCCTGCTGAGTTTGTGGAAGAACTGTCTAAGCTGCAAGACCGGGTACCGGCCTTTAGCTATGAGCAGGCCCGCGACATCGTTGAGGCTGACCTGGGCAAGCCTATTCACACCCTTTATCGCACCTTTGACCCCATTCCTCTGGCGGCGGCGAGTCTGGGGCAGGTGCATCGGGCCCAGCTGCACAACGGTGATGAGGTGGTGGTTAAGGTGCAGCGGCCAGGGCTGCGATCGCTGTTCACCATCGACCTGTCCATTCTCAAAGGTATCGCCCACTACTTTCAAAGCCATCCCAGCTGGGGCAAAGATCGCGACTGGCTTGGCATCTATGACGAGTGCTGCCGCATTCTCTGGGAAGAAATTGACTACCTCAACGAAGGCCGCAACGCCGACACCTTCCGCCGCAACTTTCGCAACGAAGACTGGGTCAATGTTCCCCGCGTATTTTGGCGGCTGACCTCCGCTCGGGTGGTTACTCTCGAGTACATGCCCGGCATTAAAATCAGCCACTACGATGCCCTAGAGGCGGCTGGCCTAGACCGTAAGCGGCTGGCGCGGCTGGGTGCCCAGGCCTACCTGCACCAGCTGCTTAACAACGGCTTTTTCCATGCTGACCCCCACCCCGGCAACGTTGCTGTTAGCCTCGACGGGGCGCTAATTTTCTACGACTTCGGCATGATGGGCCAGGTGCAGCCCCTAACCCGCCAGCGGCTCATGAACACCTTTGTGGGGGTGGCCCAGCGCAACGCCGAGCAGGTGATGGCCTCGCTGGTGGATCTAGGTGCCCTAGCCCAGGTGGAGGATATGAGCCCAGTGAGGCGCTCTATCCAGTATATTTTGGATAACTTCATGGACAAGCCCTTCGAGGAGCAGTCCATTAGCGCCATTAGCGACGATCTGTACGCTGTCGCCTACGACCAGCCCTTTCGCTTTCCGGCGACCTTCACCTTTGTCATGCGGGCGTTTTCTACCCTAGAGGGGGTGGGCAAAGGTCTTGACCCCGAGTTTAACTTTATGGAAGCGGCTAGGCCGTTTGCTGCACAGCTTATGAGTAATGGTAATCCGACCGATGGGGCTAACAGCCTGCTAGGTGAGCTCGGCCGTCAGGCGGCCAAGGTAAGCACCTCTGCATTGGGCCTGCCCCGGCGCATTGAAGACACCCTCGACAAGCTAGAGCGGGGCGACATTCGCGTGCGGGTGCGCTCGGTCGAAACCGACCGTGCCCTGCGGCGCATCAGCGGCGTGACGATGGCCAACAATTATGCCATTTTGGTAGGGGCCTTTACGCTTTCCGCCACGGGGCTGCTGCTGTCTGAGTTTGTATGGCTGGCCCTGATACCGGGGGCGCTGGCGGTGGGCACCGGCATCGCGTTTTTGCGATCGGTGCTCAAGGTCAACCGGGCTGATCGCCTGCCCTAATGGTTTAGCCCGAGTTTGCCCCAAGTTTGCCCCGAGTTTTCTATGACAGATCGCTTTTTTTCTGGGCTAACTGACCCCGGCTTGCTGCGCACCAGCAATCAAGACGATTACTACATCGATCTTGAGGGCCGATTTTTTATCGTGGCCGACGGCATGGGGGGCCACGCTGGTGGGCAAGAAGCTAGCCGTCTGACTACCGCTACTATCAGAGACTTTCTGCATCAGCATTGGCACAGCGAGACCCCGACGGCCCTGCTGCTAGAGCAGGCGCTTAGACAGGCTAATAGCGTCATTCTTGATGACCAGAAACGGCACCCAGAACGTGCCGACATGGGCACGACGGTGGTAGTCGCGGTTTTCCGCGACGGTGAGCCCTGGTGTGCCCACGTCGGCGACTCTCGCCTCTATCGCCTGCGGGGCCACCACCTGGAGCAGCTGACTGAAGACCATACCTGGATCGCCAAGGCTATTCGCGCTAGCGAAGTGACGGCGGCGCAGTCGCGTAGTCACCCCTGGCGTCATGTGCTCTCCCAATGTCTGGGGCGCCATGACTTGAACGAAGTTGGCATTCAGCCCATTGAAGTGCAGAGCGGCGATCGCCTGCTGCTGTGCAGCGACGGGCTAACCGAAGAACTTTCGGACCACCTGATCGCCTCCCACCTAAAGTCAATTCGGGCCTGTGAGGCCGCTGCCACAGCCTTGGTCAACTCTGCCAAGCAGCGGGGCGGGCGAGATAATATCACCGTCGTAGTGATCAATGTAGCGCCCGCCGCCGGCAGCCCCGATGCTGATACTAGATAGCACCAGCTAGCACCCGCTAAGAGTGTTCCAACTAAATACTTATCCGGGATCTCACCGTGACCGGCCCAACGGGCCGATTTCGCGTCTTGAAAATGGATGCTTTTCTAGTTGGGATACTCTAAGTGAACCCAACCCCAGCCTTGTCAAGGTGGTCAAACTATTTCGGAAACGCTCCTAGGCTAAGGGGCTCCGGCCACAACCACCAGGGAGTAAACTCCCTGGCTGCACCGCGAAAGTCTGCTAAAGCAGACTGGCATGGCCGGTCTCTAATCCTTTTCAGAGGATTTCGGCTTTGAGCCAAGGACTAGAAGTCCTTGGCTCAGCGGCCAATCCAAGGGATCGCCCCCTAAATCTGCCCAACCTTGACAGGGCGGGTGACTCAACTGGCATTGGGTTGATCGGCGGCGGCGGTGATGTGGCCCGCCCCCGCTTAGGCGTGACCTGCGTACGCTTGAGCCGACAACGAGAATCTCGATCGGGGCAAAGAATCTGTCAAGAAGTTTGCCCTGAGCATTATTACTCAGCGACCGTTGCTAAAAATTGTGAGTCTCCGATCGGTAGATGACGACTTGGGGATGAATTGCTATATTCGTTCTTAAGGCTAATGAATGGATCTTTGTCAAATGATTGTTATAATTTGTAAACCATTGCGTACGGGCCTAGGTCAGCGCTGTGGTTACAACCTATTCCGGTAGAGTAGCCAGACGGCCAGACGCATTGGGATCAGTTTTCTCTAGGGAAAACTAGCCGGGTGCGTTGGGTTCAGAGACCTAGGTTTTTCAGGCTTAGGCACTCGTCACTACCGGGGTGTTGTTCTCTCTCTCTCTCTCTCAGGAGTAAATCCGTGAACGAACCCATGCAACTTTCCCTGGAGCAGCAGT
>JBBSLR010000216.1:0-5752 GCA_038255045.1 Phormidesmidales cyanobacterium | reverse complement strand
TAAAGCAGGGGCAGCTGCGCCTGGCGGTGATCACCACGGCTAAGTATGTGGTGCCCCGGCTGCTGGGGCCGTTTTGCCAGCGCTTTCCCGGTATTGATATTTCGCTCAAGGTGACCAACCACCAGCAGATTCAGGAGCGCATGGCCAGCAATTGTGATGACCTTTACATCATCAGCACCCCCCCTGAACAGCCCGACCTCAAGATTTACCCTTTTCTAGAAAACCCTCTGGTGGTGCTTGGCCCGCAGGATCACCCCCTGGTGGGTAAGGTGCGATCGCCCATTCAGGCCCTTAATGGCGAGCAGTTTATTATGCGAGAGCCGGGGTCGGGCACCCGCCAGGCCGTGCAAAAGCTCCTGGGTGAAAACGATGTGGAGGTCAAAGTCCGCCTAGAGTTGGGCAGCAATGAGGCGATCAAACAGGCGATCGCCGGCGGCCTCGGCATCTCGGTGCTGTCTCTCCACACCATCATCTCCGAGGGCACCACAGGCGAGTTTGCCATTTTAGATGTCGATCAGTTCCCCATTAATCGCCACTGGTATGTGGCCCACTTGGCGGGTAAGCAGCTCTCGGTAGTCTCCCAGGCATTTTTAAATTACCTGCTCGAAGAAAGTCATGCCCTAGTAGAAAACCTGCTGCCGGGCATTGGTCGGGCACCGGCGGCGATCGCGCCCGCCAGCGCCCAGGCATTGAGCAAGGTCTAGCCTGGTTCAAACTGCATCCCAGTTCAGCGGCCATACCAAATCGGAACCGCACAACCTCGATGCCACACCCTCAAGCCACAGAGGCGAAATTGCAGGGTTGTAGGAGCGTTGGCGCAGCCTAGCCGTAGGCTTTATATCGTTCGCCCAGGAGAATCGGGGGTAAGCCAGACAGAATTTAGTTCAGCAAGCCGACGCGATCCACAGGCCAAAACCGAAATACGGCCCGCCCAATCAAATGATCGGCAGGCAAAAATCCCCAGTAGTGTGAGTCGAAGCTTTTGTTGCGGTTGTCGCCGAAAACCAGGTAAGCATCGGCGGGTACGGTCACTGGCCCGTACTGGTAGTCAGGTTTGGCGGCAATGTAGGGTTCTAGCTGCGGCTCACCGTTAACGTAGAGCTGGCCGTTTTTAACTTCGATCACATCTCCGGGTAGCCCCATCAGCCGTTTGATAAAGGCCCCGTCTTGCTCCAGCGACTCCGGCGGCTGAAACACCACAATGTCGCCCCGCTGGGGATCGCCGAAGTCGTAGCTGAGTTTGTCAATAATCAGGCGATCGTTGATTTCGAGGGTAGGCAGCATCGACCCCGAGGGAATGTAGCGAGCCTCAGCCACAAAGGTGCGAATGCCAAAGGCCAGCACCAGGCTGAGGCCAATAGTTTCAGCCATTTCGCGTAAAACCCCTTTAATTTTGGGAGCGGGGGTCTGGGGAGCAGAGGGATGACTGTTGGAATCGGTCATGGGTGGCAGGGTAGGGGATGGGGGAGTAGACGAAGCTGTCAGAGGGCTGGAAGCTAATCATAGTCTGAGTGCGGCTGCCATCGATCACCGTACAAGACTGAGTCACACCATCTTCATCGGTGATGATGCTCACAGATTGGGCATCGACAATGCGGTGGCCGTAGGCGGCTTCGCCCCCGCCCTGAGGATCACTGACCGTAACAACCAGGTCGCTGCGGTAGTTGAGTCGATCATAGACGACGGCATCAAGGGGTGTGGGGCGCGGCAGGGCCACTTCTCTCCGCTGACTGTCCAGCTGTTTCAGCGTCATCAGTCGCCCCCGGTTGTCTTCGGTAAATTGGGCAAAAAAATCTGGCCAAATCCCGGGGGGAATATCCAGCTGATACCGCCTGTAGGACATTTCTAGAGGCATCGGTTCACTCCTAACAACACTTCCATACAAAGCCCAGCCTGGGAACAAAACCCTAGCTGGGGATCAGTCGTCTTTACCCAAACAAAGTTCCACTGCTGGGCTTAGCTGGGCTGATAAGACTGATCCAAGTCCAGCAGTGGAGTTCTGCCTGGGGAAAAACTACAGAGCCCGAGCTGGACTTGAATCAGGTTTGATCAAGGTTAGGTTTGAGCCATGTCATTGCGATGACAAAGGTGTGACGAGAGGGTGTGACGAGGGTAGGTGACGGGGCCAAGGCTCCCAGTGCAACACAGCTGTAATGCCAATGACACACCTCTGGCACAACCCCTGATTAAGCTTTGCTTTCAAATCAGTCTGGTCTCTGCTGGCCCTAGAATGACGGCGGCTAAGGCGGCCTGGGGCACCTGCGGCAATGGGCCAAACTGATGGATGTCTTACCGGTGAATACCCATGGAAACTCTCCTCCGAGATAGACCGATTACACCCGTTGGCGATCGCGCTAGGCTGAGGCCCCAAGCCCGGTTAGCTAAGCCGAGTTTCGATCCCCAGACCGAGGCCATTCGGCTCTGTGAAATCGGCAAAATTTTGCTCAACGCCGGGCGCTTTGCAGCCGCCCTCGACCAGTTTGAACAGGCTTTGGCATGGCAGCCCCATGACGTGGAGAGTTGGTACAGTCGGGCAGAGGCCCTGGCCGCCCTCAACCGCTACGAAGCGGCCCTCCACAGCCTAGAGCAGGCCCAGGCCCTGGCCGATTTTGGCGAACCCCGCCTCTGGGTACAGAAAGCCATGATCTTGATCGCACTACACCATCCCCAGGCGGCGCTGACCCACTGTAACTGCGCCCTGTGGCTAGAACCCAACCACGTTCAGGCGTGGCTGTTTCGTGGGGTGGCGCTACAGCAGCTGGGGCGCGACCAAGAGGCCCAGCGGAGCTACCACCGGGCCTCTCACCGGGCCTCTCACCGGGCCTCTCACCGAGCGCCATCGACGCTGCATGACCACATGAGCCAGCTGTGCCATGACCTCACCCTTCACCACCCCATTGCTTAATCTCTCGGATCGCAACGCCCCAGCCTATTCGCAACGCCCGCCCTCGCCCCAAATAACCAGCGTTGCCGAGTACGGGTATAAATTCAAACCGCAATGGTCCTCGCAGGGGCGCACAGCTGTGCGCCCGTACCCAGATTCATGCTGTCATTCAGCAACGCCAAGTAACCTATCCCCCTACCCATTCTGTTAGGGTTGGGGGTGGTAATGAGTTCCCCCCAGATGAAGCTACTCTGCATTAGCAACGGCCACGGCGAAGACGGCATCGCGGTTCGCATTCTCAAACAGCTGCGCCAGCTGCCCGGCTCGCCCAGCCTCGCCGCCCTGCCCATCGTAGGCGAAGGCAGAGCCTTTGAAAAAGCGGGCATTGCCATCCACGGGCCAACCCAGGCGATGCCCTCCGGCGGTTTTATCTATATGGATCGCTATCAGCTGTGGCGCGACTTGCAGGGGGGCCTGGTGGGGCTGACCCTGGCCCAGCTCAGCACCGCCCGCCAGTGGGCCAAGAGCGGCGGCAAAATCTTAGCGGTGGGCGATGTGGTGCCGTTGGCGATCGCCTGGCAGAGCGGGGCCGAGTATAGCTTTGTGGGCACGGCCAAGTCAGAATATTCTTTGCGCGATGAGCGGGGTCGGCTGCCCGGTCGCCCGCCCACCGACGGCTGGTCAGGCTCGGTCTATGTGCCCTGGGAACGGTGGCTGATGGCCCACCACCGCTGCCGGGGAGTCTTTGCCCGCGACCAGCTCACCGCCGACTTTTTGCAAAAGAAAGGGGTGCCCGCCCTCTACCCCGGCAACCCGATGATGGATGACCTGGAGACCAGCGCCGACAAGCTGGCTCGACTCACCGCCACCTTTGCCCCGGCCCCAGCGCTGCTCACCCTGGCCCTGCTGCCTGGCTCCCGCGCCCCCGAGGCCTTTGACAACTGGCAGCGGATGGTAGCTGCGATCGCCTCGGTGATGGAGACCTTTGGCGATCGCCAGATCCGCCTGCTCGCCGCCCTGGCCCCTGCCCTCAACCTGGCCGCGTTTAAAGATGTTTTGCTCGACGCGGGCTGGCAGCCCGTCGTGGGCGATTACCCCACCTTTCAGCGCCAGGGCAGTCAGGGCAACAATGGGGTGCTCGTGCTCACCACCAACGCCTTTGCCGAGTGCCTGCACCTGGCCGATGCTGCCCTGGCGACGGCTGGCACCGCCACAGAGCAAGCGGCGGGGTTGGGCAAGCCCGTGGTCACCTTCCCCGGCCCTGGCCCCCAGTTTACCTACGCCTTTGCCGAGGCCCAGTCGCGGCTGCTGGGGCCATCGGTGCTGTTGCTCAGCCAGCCCGGCGAGGCGGGGGCAGCGCTGCGAGACTGCCTCGCCGATGGCCCCCGGCTCCAGTGCATCGCCGAGAACGGTCGCCGCCGCATGGGGCAGCCGGGGGCAGCGGGGGCGATCGCCAAAGCCATTCACCAGCAATACGCCGAGCCGCCCTACTCCGACGCGACCTCCTGGGTCACCTGATTGCGGCTGGGGTCGCCGTAGCGAAACGGCCCCGTCTGCATCACCACCTTTCTCCTCAGGTCGGCGGGGGCGTCGGCCACCCCCCAGTGGGCCTGAATTGCCTGCAAGAGCTGGTCTTGCTGCGATCGCAGATCGGGCAGCGCCCAGCCCTGGTTGATAATCGCAAACCACACCGGCCCCCGCTCGGCGGTGGGCACCATCCCCGCCAGGGCGCTGACCTCGGCCAGGGTGCCGGTCTTCACCGCCGCCATCGCCGGAATCCGGCGACCAATTAGCGTGCCCGCGTCTGCGCCCGCCACCGGCAGCACGTCGGCCACCGAGTAGCCCGCCGCGCTCAGCTGCTGCTGGAGCGCCATGGTCATGGCCACCGCCGCCCGGGCCGACATCTGGTTGTCGGTGCCCAGACCCGACCCATTCACCAGGCTGATTTCCCCGGTGGGCAGCTCTGCCGCTGCGGTGGCCTTGGCCATCACCGGCCCCGCCCCGCCCGCCAGCTCGGCTACCATTTCAGCCATGACGTTATTGCTGTAAATGTTCATCGCCTTGAGAATGGCCACCAGCGGCAGCGACTGGTGCCGTACAACCCAGTTCACCGCCACATTCTCTAGCTCAGCGGCGGGCAGCCAGCGGGCACCGCCGTCAATTTGCAGGCTGGGCTGGGGGGTACTGGGGGGCAGGGTGGCGTAGGCCTGGCGAGTTTCCCAAGTCCAGCGGCTGGCCGCCATCACCTGCTTGAGGGCGGTCAGCGAATCGTTTGGATCTTCCTTGAAGTTCATGGTGAAGGAGCCGCTCACCAGCAGATCCCCCGTCACCCGCTGAATGCCCAGCTCTTGCAGGCGATTGGCCAGCACAATGCCCTCTTCCCAGACAAACAGCGGGTCGCCGCTGCCCTGAATCACCAGATCGCCGTCGAGCACGCCATTTTGCACGGTGCCGTGAACGCCCACCAGCGTCTCAAAGCGGTGGTCAAGGGGCCAGGTGTCGAGGGCGGCCAGGGTGGTCGCCAGCTTGGTCAGCGAGGCGGCGGGCATCAGCACCTGGCCCTGGTGCTCAGCAATCACGCTCTGGCCCACCTGAATCCACACGCCCTGGTCGGGCACCGACCAGCCCTGTCGCCGCAGCCCTGCCATGTAGTCGGCCACGATCGCCTCCACCACCGGGTCGCGGCTTAGCCCGGCAACCCACGGCGACTGCCACTCAATTTGCAGGGCGGCGGCGTTAAACCCAGAGGGTTGCAGGGGGCGCAGCTCGCCAGTGCCAAAGATCACCGAGAGCACCCCTAGGGGCATTGCTACCAAAGACGAAATCACAGGGTGCACAGCCAGTCCTCAACGCATTCAATGCATCAGC
>JBBSLR010000215.1:0-5765 GCA_038255045.1 Phormidesmidales cyanobacterium | reverse complement strand
TAGCCCAATGCCACGGTAGAAACCCCTTAAAAAAGGCTCTCCGATAAACAGAGGGCCTTATCTAAAGCTTATCCAAGTCCACAAATCGAGTTCTGCCCATGGAAAACTACCGATCCCAAGCTGGACCTGGCGTATCGTAGTTCTACCTAAACTAGCCGCCTAAATCAGCTTCAGCTCTGGGTACTGGGCCACTAGCTCATCAGAACTTAGGGTTTCGCCCGACTGCTGGGGCGTCCACAGCACCTCTACTGCCAGCAGGTTTTCGCTAGAGACTGCGCCAATCTGGCTAAGAGCCTGCCGTAGGTCAGCCGTCGAGGAGACATTGGGCAAGTCAAGCTTGCCCTGGGTGGCCACAACGACAGTGGCCAAAATGTATTCGCCAGGGGCCTGGTCGGCATCGCCGGGGAGCGCCGCCTTGGGTGCCGCCTGGGTGATCTGGCTGTTGACGTTAGAGATGGTCTCTTCGCTGAAGCGGCTGCGGGCTGAGAGAGTGTAGCGATTAAACTCTTGTTCGGCGCTGAGCAGGCGGGTTTGCTTGTCTTCGCTGGCGGCGTAGGCCCAGTAGTCGGGGTGGCGCAGCAGAGATAGGGTGGTCTCTTGCAGCAGCTTGGCCAGCCCCTGGGAGGTGCCGGTGTCGGCGGTGGTGGCGAGGCGATTGAGGTCGTCCTGTAGCTCGCGGGCCTCGGCCAGCAGCCCCACCTGAAGTTTGGCCAAGGCCACGGGTGGGTTGCTGCCGCCTCCGGGGGTGGCGTAGTCATCGTCGGAGGTTGCCCCCCGCAGGCCGCGCACCACCACGTTGGCGATCGCAATAAAAATCAGCAGGGTAAACAACCCGCCAAACCCGCCGCCAATGCCAATAAACGGGAACAGAAAGGGCATGCCAAAGCCGCCGCCAGGATAGTAGCCGCCGCCACCGCCGGGGGCGTAGGTGCGAGGGCTGGGGCTCATGCGCGGTGCGGGTGCCCGAAAGCTACCGCCCCCCATGCGCCCGCCCGCAGCGGCCCAGGCGCCGCTGGCGGGGCCAAACACCAAAACTACAGCCAATACCAGAGCCATGAGGGGCTTGAGAAACGGCTTGAGGCGTTGAAAGAGTTGTTTAACCATCGAGTAAAACCGCAGTGCTAACGTGGAGTGCTTTATGTCTTTAATGTAGCGCGAAGTGCTGACGCCGCCCGATTAAATTAGCCCCAACCAGCAGCGGAAACCCGTACCTACAGGCCTTAACCACCACCGACGATGGTGACAATCTCCAGCCTGTCGTCGGGGCGCAGGTGGGTAGTTTCCCACAGCTGCCGGTGGAGAATTTCGCCGTTGTACTCCACCGCCACCAGGCGAGGATTGAGGCCGAGGGATGCTAAAAAAGCCGGTAGCAAAGTCCCCGCTGTGCAGGGCCGAGATTCGCCGTTGACTAAAACATGAAACCTGTCCGTAGTCGAATCTTGTGTCGGGTCTTGCATGGGGTACATCAATTCAAAATCTCAAAATCGCCAAGCTAAAAGCCCCAATCGGTGTTCACCCTGCCGCCGCCACGGCATGAAACCGGTGGCGGTGGCTAGTTTGGGCAGCAAAGTACTGGGCAATCAGAGTCGGGTTCTCAGCCTCAATGATGGATCGAACCACGGCGACCCGCTCGGCTCCGGCCTGCAATACCTCGGCCAGGTTTTCGGTGTTGATGCCGCCGATCGCATACCAGGGCACCGTGGCGTGCTCAGCCGCGTAGCGCACATAGTCGAGGCCAGCGGCGGCCTTGTCGGGCTTGGTGGGGGTGGCGTAGACCGGGCCAACGCCAATGTAGTCGGCCCCCTCGGCGATCGCCCGCTGCATTTCATCGGGGTTAGTGGTCGAGCGGCCAATAATCCGCTGGCTGCCGAGCAGCTGGCGGGCCGTCGAAATCGGCAAATCGGTTTGGCCCAGGTGAATGCCGTCGGCCTCGACAGCCAGGGCCAGATCGACGCGATCATTGACCAAAAACAGCGCCCCGTGGCGGTGGCAGAGATCCTTGAGCTGCTGAGCTAGCTCTAGCCGCAGGCAGTCGTCGGTCTGTTTATCGCGGTACTGCACCAGGGCCACGCCGCCCTGCAACGCCGCCTCGACGACGGGCAAGAGGCGATCGCTGGGCGAGGTCACCAGATAGGTCAGCCCCTGGCTCAGCCGCTGCTGCCGGTGCCCACCCAAAATCTCGCTCTCCAGGGTGTAGATCTGGTAGCGCATGGCCTTACTGCCCACCGCCAGCTCATCCCGGTAGAGCTTGCCGTACTCCTCTAGCGCCCGCAGCGCTTCCTGCACCCGACAAAAGTTGGCCTGCAAGACCGCCGTAACGCTGGTGCGCTCGGCCTCCTGGGGGTGGGTGAGGGCGGTGCCGGGGTCGCCGGGGGTATTGCGGGCGAGGCGCAGCTCCGGGGCGTGCCACTGGGCCAGGGTTTGACGCAGGTGCTTGAGCTGCTCAGTTTGGGCCGAGTTATTCAGCCCAAATCGGCACCATTCTTCAATGATGCGCAGCCCCTCCCGCGCCCGGTCGAGGTTGGCGTCAAGAATGCGATAGACGGCGGCATCGGCACTAGTGGGCAGCGCTGGCAGCCCGGGCAACTCCGGCATGGAAACAACGGGGGGCAAAGAACCTCCACATCCTACCAGGCAAGGGCCAGCCCCTGGGGCTATTTCTGCGGCTGCAAGATCTGCTGAATGCCATCGACTGCCGGGTCAGAACTCCAGACATCAAAGGCTTTCCAGGCAATAAAGCCAAAGGCTATGATGGCGGATACCGTCACCAGAAATGAGAAAAAGCGAGTTAGTGGGGTACTAGAATCGAAGCGCATAAACCACTCCTTAAAACAACAGGGTCTCAATCAGGGGTAGATCAGCGGTGAAATATCCTTTCTTAGCCAGATCCCTTACTTTTCATATACCCTAAAAACTGGGTTTTCATAAAGCCGGTTTGCCCATGGCTAAATCTGTCAGGTGCTTTCCGGTCGCAACGGCTAGGATTTCTCAGTGGGAGCCATCCGCTTTTTCAGCGAGTCAAAGCGGCGACGGGCGGTGGTGTTTTTAGGCTCTAGGGCTAGGGCGGCTTCGTAGTTCTCTAGGGCCTGGGGCATCAGCTGCTTGCGCTCGTAGCTGTGGCCCAGGTTGTTGAGGGCGGTGACGTACTCGGGGGAAATTTTCAGCGCTTCTTTGTAGTTGCGAATGGCCAGGTCGTATTGGTCTTGGGCAAAGTAGGCATAGCCCAGGGCGTTGTAGACCACGGCGGCGTTTTCGGTGTCGTCGTCGCCCAGCTGTCGAATGGCCTGCTGAAGGTATAGGGCCGACTGGGTATAGAGCTTTTTGTCGAGCAGCAGGCTGGCCAGCTCGTAATATTCTTGGGCGGTGCCCTTTTCTTTGGTCAGCCGCGATTGCAGTCGCCCCAGGGTATTTTCGATGCGGCGGGTCTTGATCACCTGGCGCACCACAAAAAAGGCGGCTGCGCTTAGCAACGTCAGCAGAATACCCAGGTATATGAGGAGCAGGTTGCTGTCTTCCATCCGATCTTTTTCCGCATGTCAGGTCTAACCTATCTTGCCATGGCTAGGGCAACCCCCAGAAGGTAGCTCGCTCCTCTAGCCAGCCGCTGTGGTGCCAGCTGTTCACTGTTGCGCTCACCAGGGCGCGTAGTTCGGTGTACTGGGTGCCCTTAGGCAGCGCGATCGCCAGCGGCTCCGTCGACATCAAGCTGGGCACCAGGTAGTAGCCGCTGTGGTCTTGCTGCCAGCCGGTCAGCACGGTGACATCTCCAGCAAAGCCGTCGATTTGGCCGCTGCTGAGGCGGTTCAGCGCCTCTTGGTAGCTGGCCAGCGGCGTAAGCATGGCCTGGGGCAGCAGGTGGCGCACCACCGCCACGGTACTCGACCCCTGCAGCAATCCCAGTCGCCGCTGCCGTAGGTCGTTTAGGCTTTGGAATTGGGGGTCTCGCACCAGCACCCCAGCCCCGTCTAGGTAGTAGGGCGGGCTAAAGGTAACCAGGCGCTGCCTACCGGGGGTAAGGGTCAGCCCGGCGATCACCACATCGACCCGATCATCTAGCACGGCGGGCAGACGATCAGGGTTGGGCACCACCTCAAACACCACCGCCCCAGGGTCAGCGAAGATTTCTGCCGCCAGCCCGCGGGCAATGTCAATTTCTAGCCCCGCCAGGGTGCCATCGTTTTGGCGAAAGCTCAGGGGTCGCCAGCCCTCGCGTACCGCCACCACCAAATGTCCGCGATCGCGAATTGTGTCTAGATCAGCAGCAAAAACTGGAAGCACAGTTAGCTGCGCCCCCAGAACCAAACCAAACCCAAGCCAGTTCCAGGCCATATTGCCGCCGAACGATATTGCCGCCGAACGATATTGCCGTCTAACCTGAGCGTTGCTGAACCGCAGTACGGCTGAGCACTAGACTACGGTCGCAGCTTTGCCAGCAGACTCTAAAAGCATCACAACTAAAAAATATCCCTTTCAAAGAGGCGAGTTCAGCCCAGCGGGCTGAACTCGGTTAGATCTAGGATACGCGTTTAGCCGCAATACTCTAGGCCTGGTTGGCGACTTCGACCACCTTGGCGAACCCAGCGGGGTCGAGCACCGCCATTTGGGCCAGCATTTTGCGGTTGAGGTCAATATCTGCCTGCTTGAGCTGGCTAATTAGCTTGCTATAGCTCAAACCGTGCATGCGAGAGGCCGCATTGATGCGGGTAATCCACAGGCGACGAAAATCGCGCTTCCGGTTGCGGCGATCGCGGTAGGCGTACCGCAGCGCCTTCATCACCTGCTGGTTAGCGGTGCGAAATAGCTTAGAGTGCGAACCCCTAAACCCCTTGGCCAACTTGAGAATTTTTTTGCGGCGCTTGCGTGCTACGTTGCCGCGCTTGACACGTGCCATGACTGTTTAACCCTTGGGACTATGGAAATCAGATGTAAATCGAGCCTTCGGTGGACTGGCTTCACCCTAGAGATAGGGCCCCTAGAGATAGGGCAGCATCAGCTCCACATTGGGGGCGTCTTCCTCAGACACCACCACTGTCTTAGATAGCCGAGAGCGCTGCTTAGCATTTTTGTGCTGGAGCAGGTGGTTCTTAAACGCCTTGCGACGCATAATTTTGCCGCTGCCACTGCGACGAAAGCGCTTAGCGGCAGCTTTACGAGACTTAAGCTTGGGCATGGTTACCACAATTTCGACACAGCTTTCAATAGTATCACGACTGCTCCCCATTCTGGGAACCCCATGGTCAATACCATGGCGATGGGCCATAGATGGCCATAATTTGGGCCTAGCGCTCTGGCGGGGCCATCTTCCAGAAAAAGGCCCAGAAAAAAGATGGCCTGGAGGGTTGTCAAGACTACACTCTTGTCGCTAGTATAAGTTTCGCACGTAATCCTCAGTAGCTCAGTGGTAGAGCGGTCGGCTGTTAACCGATTGGTCGTAGGTTCGAATCCTACCTGGGGAGTTTTAAGCTTAGAGAATTCAGCGAACGGGGCAGCAGGCCAATGGGGCGGCCGGCGGCGAGAAGAAGCTTGCTCGCGGTGCCCGGTTATCTGGTCTCTGCGCTGCTTAAGCCCGTTCACACAACCTACTCACACAATTCGTGGCCTGCTGACGCCAGGGCTAGTGCAGCGTCAAAACTAAAAATTAGGGTTCGCGTAGATACTGTTTAAACCGCTGTAGGTCAAGTGTTCTGGGGGACTAATTTAGTCGGGTCAAATTCTTCCCCTGAAGATAAGACACCGTAGATGATACGGATGAGTTTGTGCATCAC
>JBBSLR010000214.1:0-5765 GCA_038255045.1 Phormidesmidales cyanobacterium | reverse complement strand
CGCCTACTCTGCCCCCAGCCCAGGCGGTGGGGCACCCCAGGCCTTGGGCGATACGGTTCAGCAGGTGCGCCAGTGGCTCAGTCAGGGCTATCACATTGGGGCTGAGCATGCCGACTCTCGCCGCTACAGCAGCAATGTTTGGCAGACCTGCACCCCCATCACCGGCAACCGCGAGGGCGAGGTGATCGCAGCGCTCAATACCTGCATCGCTGAGCACCCCAACGAGTACGTGCGCATGTTTGGCATTGACCCCAAAGCTAAGCGGCGGATGGCGGCGGTCACCATTCAGCGACCTAGCGCTAAGGCCGCACCGGCAGCATCAGCGCCTTCTTACTCGGCGCCGGCACGGGGCGATCATCGCCCCAGCGGCGGCGCTGCCCCCCGTCTGTCTCAAGACGTGGTGCAACAGGTCAACCAACTGGTTAACCAGGGCTATCGACTCAGCCTTGAGCATGCCGATGTGCGTCGCTACCGCAGTGGTGCCTGGCAAAACGGTGGCGCCCTAGAGGGCAGCCGGGCATCGGAGGTGTTAGCTGCCCTAGAGGCTCAGCTCCGAGGCCACTCGGGTAAGTATGTTCGCCTGATCGGCATCGACCCCAAGGCAAAGAAAAGAGTGCTGGAAGCCACGATTCAGCGTCCCTAGGGTCAACGTCCCTAAGGTCAGCGCCCTTGGGATTAGCGTCCTTGGGGTCAGCGTCCCCAAGACACCCCGAAGCGATCCCCAGGCCATCTATCGGAAACCCTGAAGCAAAGATCGTTGATTGTGGCAGTAACCGCCCAGGCCAGTAACTCGTCGACCAACGGCCCTATGCAGGGAGATGTAGATCTGGCCCCTGGGGTAACCGTTGCGCCTGGGGTGCTGCTGGGGGCGGCACCGGGCTGCCGACTGGTGATTTCCTCTGGGGTCTGTTTGGCAGCCGATGTCGTGGTGCAGGCCCGTCAAGGAGACCTAGTGCTGGAGCCGGGGGTGAGTTTGGGCAGCGGCGTGCTGGTGGTGGGTCACGGGGCGATCGGGCAGCACACCTGCATTGGAGCCAACAGCACCCTCATTAACCCGGCCCTAGGGGCGTCTCAGGTGGTGGCACCGGGTTCTTTACTGGGCGACCCGAGCCAGGCCCAAAAACAGGCCCAGAACCAGGTTCAGAACCAGGAATCAAGTTCTCAGAGGGCGTCGTCGAGCAGGGCGAGCAGCTACGCCAACGGCTCATCTGCCCAGGGTACGGGCCACAGCGCCCAGAATGGCAGCACCCCAAACGGCTCCTCGGTATCTGGTAGCTCTAGTGGCAGCGCTGGTGGCAGCGCTGGGCAGGGCAAATCTGTGTACGGCAAAGCCCAGGTAAATCGACTGCTGACCACTCTATTTCCCCAGCGACAGGCTCTCAATGGCGCTAGCCCAGAAGACAGGCCGTAGAATGGAGAGGCAGACACCCCCGTGCAGAGGCACCCTATGCAACCCGACGGCAAACTAGCCTCGCCCCTTGAGCTTAAGCCCAGCGCCCCCAAGCGGCTAAACCTGGCTACGCCAGCACCGGGGCCAACGGAGGCCCAGCGGCGCGACAAATATCGCGGCGCGGCCCTGGGATTGGTGTCTACGGAGAGTTTTCCGGCCGTGGTGGGCACGGCCGATGCCATGCTTAAAGCCGCCGATGTGCTGCTGGTGGGCTACGAAAAAACCGGCGGCGGCCACTGTACTGCGATCGTGCGGGGCGGCATCGCCGATGTGCGCATGGCCGTAGAGGCCGGGGTCGCCACCGCCCAGGAGTTTGGCCAGTTTGTTTCCTCCACCCTAATACCTCGTCCGCTGCCCAACCTGGAGGCGGTGCTGCCTATCTGCGCCCGCTGGGATGAGCTGCGTCGCGAAGGCGGTGGCAAGCTGGGCAGTCAGGCCATTGGCCTGCTAGAAACCCGAGGCTTTCCGGCGATGGTGGGAGCGGCCGACGCGATGACTAAGTCTGCTGATGTGCAGCTGATGTCCCACGAGACGATTGGCGAGGGGCTGTGCACGATTTTGATTCGGGGGTCGCTGCCCAATGTAGCGATCGCGATCGAGGCCGGTATGCACGAGGCCGAGCGCATCGGCGAACTCCACGCCGTCATGGTTATTCCCAGGCCGCTAGATGACTTGGTTGAGTCGCTGCCGGTGATGGAAATGGAGCAAGCGCAGCCCGAACCCCTGCGGATGCCCCTCAACCTGGAAGTTAAGCAAGAAGAAGCCCAAGCCGAGCCGGTGCTGATTGAAGCGGCGGCAGAAGCAGCCGAACTGATCACCCTAGAGCTGACGGTAGAAGAGCGCGAGCTAACCGACGAAGAGCTTTAGGCGGACACCGACCAACCCCTCCCCGTAGCTCGATAAAGGAAGGGGCTAATGTCCTAAGCGCGATGGCCATCGCTATACTTTAATTGCCCTGCCACTCTCGCTCCTCTAGTTCTTTTTGGGGCAGCAGCAGCGTATCTTCAATATCTTTGCGAATGGTGGCCGTCACTTCACAGTTGCTATTCAAACAATCCACCAGCAGCTGATTGGCATCGTAGTAGTGCTTGAGCACCTGCTCTTGCTCGGGGCTAAACTGCCAGGGATGATGAATATTGCGGTATTGAACGATCGAACGTTTGAGCTGATCGACCCAGGCTGGGTAGTTGTCTCGCCACCAGGTTTGGAGACGCTCCTGATTTTGATGAGCATCGGGCAGCTGGTCTTTAATTTGCTGTAGCGACTGATAAAACCCGGCGTCGATCACCATGACCAAAATATTGCTGAGCGCCTCGCTACAGGCGTGGGCGTAGCCAATATCTTGGCTGTGGTCAATGGCAAACTCCACCAGCAGATTTTCTAGGGCAGCATCTAAAAAGACCCCCTGATCGAGGCTGCTGGCCAGGGCAAACTGGTCGGCGGCGTGGGGGCTTTGGGCAAGGGCCAGGTAAAAGGCGCGGGTGGTGGCCAGCTTAGGTTTGGTGGGAACAGTCTGGGATTTTTCGCTGGCCCACCGCAAAAAGTCTTGCAGGTGGGGGTCTTGGGCGACCAGGGCGTCGATTTCCTGCTTCATCAGCTGCACGAGAGAATCGGCGCTGCGCAGCATGGCCGCGGTGAGCAAAAACACCTCGTGCCAATGGGGGTCGGTAATGTGACCCACCAGCCCGCCCAGGGCCTGCTCTAGGGCGCTGAGGTTGTGGGTGGCGACGATTTTTCGCGCCGTTAGATATTCTTGAAACGCCAGATAAGAGAATGAAAAAATGCCCCGCGCCCGCTCGATCAGCAGCCCGTGCTGAGCCTCGATCGCCTTCAGCATGGCCTCGCTTTCGAGCTGGAGTTCTTCGGGTTCTTGGGTAGCGCCGGGCAAATTTTTCAGATAGTCTTCGATGTACTGCTCAATGGTGCGCTGCTCAAAAAAGTACTGCCCCTGCTCAAAGGTGACGGCGGCCAGCTGGCTGAGCAGCTTCATTTTTTGGGGCAGCAAAAACCCGCGATAGACCTCGTCTCGCTCCACGCCTCTGGTTTCATCCCACTTGCCCAGCAGCAGGTCGAGGCCCTGCTTATAAAACGCCGTGCGCTTGCTGGGGAACTGCCCTTCGCCCTGAAACACCCAGCAGGCCAGGTGTAAAAACAGCGGTGTGACCACCAGCTGGCGAAACTCCCAGTTTTCTGGTAGGTCAAGCTTTTGCACAAACTCAGCCGCCTGGGCCTGGCCTAGGGGCGTCGCGGTTTTGCCCAGGGCCACAAACCACTTTTGAGCAAAGGTGGCAATTTGGGCCTGGGCAAAGGGGGCAATTTCGACATCGGTAAAGCCGCGCAGGGCTAGATTTTGGGCGGCGGTGCGGCAAGACACCACAAAGCGATTGCGGTGATATTTGTCTGAGAAGGTGCGAATTTCTCGAATGACGGTGGTGATGTCTGGGTTGAGCACCTCATCCATGCCATCCATCAGCACCAGCATGCGCCCCTCGATGAGCAGAGTTTCGACCTGGGCGGGGTCGGTGATGCCAGAGATCAACAAGGCCTGGTGAATAAAGTGGAACAGGCTAAAGTCGCCCTGGCGTTTGGCCGCTTCGGCAAACTCCCGCAGGGCGATAAAAATGGGCACCTGCTCTGGGGCAAACTCGCCCTGGTTGCACCGCACGGCCAGGTGCTGGAGAAAGGTGGTTTTGCCCACTCCGGGCCTGCCCAGCACCCGCAGTTTGCCGTGGGCTTTAACGGCCTCTAGACCGGGTATTTGCGGTTGATCGACGACGCCTAAGCCCACCCGGTCAAACTCGGTGGGGCTGAGGCGGTTTAGCTCGGTGATTTCTAGCCACTGCTGGTTGGCGACGGCCTCTAAAATATTGACATCTACATAGATGTCGTCAAGGTTGACCGGGTGGTTGATGTCGAGCAGCTGCAAAATGCCGCACTGGTGCTGAATGGTGTCTCGGTGCTGCGATCGCACCTCTGCCACCAGCTGATCTACCGTCAGCGGGGGAGTCTCTAGCGCCTCCCCCGGTTCTAGAAACTCAGCGGGCGGGTGATCGGCGGTCTCTCGCCAATCTAGGTCTAGAACCTGGCAAATTTCCATAAAAACCTGCCGATCAACCGGCTGCCCGGTAAAAAAGCGCCAGATCGGCTGACGGGTCTTGAGGTTGACCTCCCCTGCTAGGTTTTCTTGAGTCCACCCCTTGAGAGAAAATGCGCGCTTAGCCCGCTGAATACCAGCGGGGGAGGCCTCGAATGATCGCTTGGCCATAGATCAATAAACTCATCTTAAACGTGAATGCAAACCGAGATTAAAAAGTAGTCTTCTTATATGGGCTTTAGCCTAGCGTCTTTCCCTCGGGCGTGATAGACACGAACCCTACGCCTCAATCACCACCCGCAGGTTGCCGCGCTTTTTCACCACCCGGCAGGCGGTGGCCTTGTGGGAGCGCTCAAATTCCAGGTCGAGCAGGGTTTGGCCCACCTTAAAATTTTGAACCGACATATAGCTGATCGAGTCGGGCAGGGTGGGCTGCACAATCCGCAGGCAGTTGTTGGCCACGTCGGGCACCAGGTTCACCATAATTTGCAGCAGCTGAAACACAGTGCCCGTGGCCCAGGCCTGGGGCGAACAGGCCACCGGGTAGCGCACGGGCCGGTTGGTGGGGGTGCGCTCAAACCCGCAAAATAGCTCCGGTGGGCATTGGTAGGGTTGCAGGCTAGTCATATCAAAAATGCCCTGGGCAATTTCGAGCGCCTGATCGACATGGCCCAGCGACCGCAGCCCGGCGGCAATCATACCGTTGTCGTGGGGCCACACCGAGCCAACGTGGTAGCCCATGGGGTTGTAGGCGGGCGAGCTGCTGCTCAGGGTGCGAATGCCCCAGCCGCTAAACATATCTGGGGCCTGCAAGCGCTCGGCCACGCTGCGGGCCTTTTCAGGCGAGAGAATGCCCAGCCCTAGGCAGTGGCCCGGGTTTGAGGTAATGCTATCCACTGGGTTGCCCTGGCCGTCGAGGGCGAGGGCGATATAGCCCTTTTGGGGCAGCCAGAAGTCTTTTTCAAAGCGCACTTTGAGGGCCTGGGCCTCGGCCCGCCAGCGATCGCCCAGGTCGGGCCGCTCCATCAGCTGCGCCAGGGGGGCCAGCCGCATTTTGGCGGCGTAGACATAGCCCTGCACCTCCGAGAGGGCGATCGCCCCGGTCGCCAAATTTCCCGCCGCATCGACGATGCAGTCGCCCGAGTCTTTCCAGCCCTGGTTGCCCAGGCCCCCTGGCGACTTGCACAGGTAGGTGACGTAGCCGGTTTTCTCCAGGCTGCG
>JBBSLR010000213.1:0-5783 GCA_038255045.1 Phormidesmidales cyanobacterium | reverse complement strand
TTTTGATCGACATCGTGCTGGTACTGGCCCACGCCGATGGATTTGGGGTCGATCTTGACCAGCTCCGCCAGAGGGTCTTGCAGCCGCCGGGCAATGCTGATTGCCCCCCGCACCGTCACATCCAGGTCAGGAAATTCCGCCGCCGCCACCTCGCTGGCGGAATAGATCGACGCCCCCGACTCGTTCACTAAAACTTTCACCGGGGGATTCGTCAGGGTTTTCAGCACTTCCCCCACAAAGGCATCGGTTTCGCGGCTGGCGGTGCCGTTGCCGATCGCAATCAGCTCAATGCGGTGCTGGCGAATCATTCCCGCCAGGGTTTCCGCCGCCTGCTGTCGCTGGCGGGCAGACTGGTGGGGAAACACCGCCTGGTATTCCAAAAACTTGCCCGTACCATCCACCGCTGCCACCTTGCAGCCGGTGCGAAAGCCGGGGTCTACTCCCAGGGTGGGCTTCATCCCCGCCGGAGGCGACAGCAGCAGGTTCTTTAAGTTGGCCTCAAAGTTTTGAATCGACACCTCGTCGGCCCAGGCTTTTTTCTCGGCCATCACTTCGCTGGTCAGCGACGGCTTGATCAAACGGCTGTAGGCATCTTGCAGCAGCGATCGGTAAAACTGGCCCACCTCGGGCACCGGGGTTTTAATCACCCGCTTCTCTAGGGTTTGCAGAATGGTGTCCTGGTCTACCTCTAGCCCCACCTTGAGAATGCCTTCGCGATCGCCCCGCAAAATCGCCAGCAGATTGTGGGAGGCGATCGCCCGCACTGGGGCCTGGTAAGCCCGATACATTTCGTACTTGGTGCTGCCCTCGGGGTGGCCTTTTTTAATGCTGGCGTTGAACTGGCCGACTTGCAGAAGGCGATCGCGCACATAACGCCGCAGGGCAGCCTGCTCCGCCACCTGCTCCGCCAAAATATCCGCCGCCCCCTGGAGGGCTTCGTCCGGAGTTTGAACGCCTTGGTCAGGCTTCACAAACCCCTGGGCTGCCTGAAGCAGCACCGCCTTTTTCCCGGTTTTATTCAGTTCCTCAATCCGCTGGGCCAGGGGCTCTAGCCCCTTTTCTTTGGCCATGGTGGCGCGGGTGCGGCGCTTGGGCCGGTAGGGCAGGTAGAGATCTTCTAGCTCCGTCTTTTGCTGACAGGCGAGAATGGCGGCTTTTAACGGCTCGGTAAGCTTGCCCTGGGATTGGATCTCGCTTAGCACTGTCTGCCGCCGATCCTCAAGCTCCGTCAAATACTGGTGGCGCTCGGCAATCTGCCGCAACTGCACTTCGTCGAGATCGCCCGTGCGCTCCTTGCGGTAGCGGGCCACAAAGGGCACCGTCGCCCCTTCGGCAAACAGCTCTAAAGTGGCCTCCACCTGGGCGGGGCGAATGTCTAGCTCGGCGGCAATGGTATTGGCGATGGTCGTCATACAAATACGAAAAGTATTTTTGGGTCAGCGGCGGGCCATTCAGCACCGCTTCACCATCTTACTGAGGTCTAATCGCCATACTCCTGCACAAACCGGAGAAAGTCTTCTAGGGCTGCTTCGGTTTCTTCGCTAGGGGCAAGTTGATGCCGTGTTTGGAGAACGATCCATCGATTTTGGATAGCAGCTCTGCGAGCCGCTCGTTCTCGTTCCTCAAGTCGCTGCCGTTCTTCCTCAGCTCTTCGTTGTGCTTCTTCAGCCAGGCGGTTTGTTTCTCGGTTTCGACGGTTCCACTCAACGCCGAAATTAACCAGTGCAGCCGAGATGGCTGCCACAGTGAGTCGGTTGCTCCAGATTCTGGGCTGGCCGACGAGTTCGAGGAATCCGAAGTCTTGTTCGTCATAGAACCGCAGAAATGCCACAGAAATAGTCAATACTGTCAGCCCAGTGGCTGGCAACAGGGCCAAAAAATTGAGCCAGATTTGGCGTTTGAATAATTCCATCCTAACCGATTGGCCCTGTTCCCTGACCTGCTGGCAGCGTCCAGAGTCCGCAATAGTGGTGCTCTAGAGAGCATTCCCCTGGCGGGAAGAAGAATTCCTTCATTTTTAATAACTAACGATCGCCCCCAATGACCTCAGCATCCGCTCTTCGGTGTCTGACAGACCGCTGGCCTCGCGGATATTGACCCCTTCGTAGGGGCGATCGGGCCGCAGGGTTTGCTGGCAGAGGCCCGTATCTAGCTCCCAGACCCGAATTTCATCGTCTTGGCTGGTGGTGATCAGGTGAGTGCAGCTGGGGCACACCGCGATCTGCCAAATTGCCTGGCTGTGGCCCCGGAGGGTATGGCGGCGCTGGTTGGTGGCGACATCCCAGATTTCTACCTGGGCCTCTGTGCTGGTGATGGCGAGCACGTCGCCCGCCGGGTTTAGGGTCACCCCCTGAAGCCACTGCTCGCTAGGGTGTCGCCACTGACCGAGGGGGCGATTCTCCTCCGGAGACCCTCCGTGAACGCCGCCGTTGAGCGGCCACCAGCGCACCGTACCGTCGTGGCTGGCGCTGGCCAATATGTCTAGGCCCAGGGCCAGACTGTGCACCTGGCCCTGGTGCCCCAGCAGGGTATGGGCACGACGGCGCTGGTCTCGTCGCCAGAGACTGATCACGCCGTCGCGGCCCCCGGCCATAATCCACTCGCCATCGGGGCTAAAGGCCAGGGCACAGGGGCCGTCCACAGGGCCTTCTAACTCCCCGACGGCCATGCCCGTAGCCGTGCTCCAGACTGAAATGCCGTCGGCACTGCCGCTGGCCAACCACTGGCCATCGGGGCTAAAGCAGAGCAGAGCTGCCGGGTTTGTAGTAGCCCAGACCCACTGACTCTGCCCCGTAGCGGTAGACCACAGGCGCAGGGTTTGGTCGTCGGCGCTGCTGGCCAACCACTGCCCAAACCCCTCTGGGGACGCTGCGCGAACGGCGCTGAGGGCCACCGCCCGCACCGAGCTACCGTGCCCCGCCAGGGTGCGGGGGCCAAGGGCGTAGGGGCTGCCCGCCGTCACCTGCCACAGCCGCAGGTGGGTGTCGTCGTGGCCGGTGAGAATGGTGCCGCTAGCGGCGCTAAAGGCGAGGCAGCGCAGCGGGTGCGCCTGGCTGAGAAAACTGCGCCAGCACTGGCCTCGTTTGGCGTGCCAGAGTTTGATCGTGTAGTCGCTGCCGGTGACAAAGTAGCGGCTGTCGGCGCTAAAGGCCAGGGTCCATACCGGTGCTCCGGTGGAGGGCAGGGTATGGATCTGGCGGCGGCTGGGGATATCCCACAGAGCAACGGAGAAGTCTTGGCAACTGCACACCAGGTGGCGACCGCTGGGGCTGACCGCCATCGCCGGCAGAGCCTGCACGTCGGCGGGCAAAATCCAGCAGGGCAGGCCGGTGGCTAAGTTCCATATTGTGAGGCAGCGGTCGTCGTAGCCCGCCGCAAAGGGAATTGGCTGGCAGCTGGGGTCGTTGGGGTCGGGGAGGAACCCGGCGGTGCGCAGGCTGGCGGTCGATCGCACCTGGAAGTATTTGAGTAGGGTGCGATCGGCGACCTGCCACAGGCACGCCCGCTGGTCGTCGCCGCCGCTGACAAGCTGCGCCCCGGTTTTGTCGTAGGCCAGACTGTGGATTCTACCGCCGTGGCCTGCTAGGGTGCCCTGCTTAAACCCAGAGGCCACTTCCCACAGACACAGCTGACCGCTGTCGTCCCCAGAGGCCAGCTGGCTGCCGTCGGGGCTAAAGGCTAGGGCACCCACCGGAGCCTGGTGGTCTTCTAGCACATCGGTCTGGTAGGTTGCCCCTACTGGCCACAGCCAGATTTGGCCGCTCTCGGTGCCTACCGCCAATAGATCGCCCTGGGGGCTAAAGTCTAGGGCACAAATGCCCTGCCCCTCATCAAACATCCACTCCAGCTTGCCCCGGTGCAGGTTCCACAGCAGCAGGCGGCCCTCATGGTCGCCCGCCGCCAGGTGGCGGCCATCGGGGCTAAAGACCGCCACCGGGTTGCGGCCCAGCGCTGTGGCAAAGGCCGTATCGCCAAACTGGGCCTGGCTAAAGTTGGCTCCCTGCAAACTCACCCGGCGCAGGTCGCCCTGCCAAATCGCCAGGTGCGAGAAGTCAACTCCGCTGATGCTCAGCCCCAGATATTGACAGAGGTGAATCATGTTGCCCGCCCCGTAGCCGGTCTGTCCCCGCAGGGGGCGCAGTGCCCGCAGCAGGCGATCGCCCTTGGCGGTCAGCAGCTCAGCGGTAGGCTGCCGTCGCCTGAGCTGATCCCCCAGGGGGGCCAGCATGGCGGCCCGCTGCAGATCTTGCACGACTTCCCGAGCGGTCATCGTCACCAGGGGCAAACGCTGGAGCCAGTCTAGGGTCTCGGCCTCTAGCTCAGCGGTGAGCACCGCCTGGAGTCGTTCTAACACTAGGGCTTGCACCACCGGCTTGAGGCTCAGCACTAGCCCCTGGCTCGGGGCGTGGATGCCCTGCACCCAGCCTCGACTGAGCACCGATTGCACCACATCCTCCGGTGCCGGGGGGTGCATGGCAGCATTGAGGTCATCTAGGGTCAGCGGCTCCTGGGCCAGGGCCAGCCAGTACAAGATCGCCCATTCCTCGGGCCGCAGCCGCTCTAGCGCCGGGGCAAAGATGCGATGCACCGCCCCAGGCACAGCGAGTTTACCGACGGGCAGCAGCGCGTTGGGCTGCCCCTGGTAGACATCCCCCAAAATCGCCCCCAGCCCCCTCAGCACTAGGGGATGACTGCCGTAGCGCTTTACCAAAACCGCCCAGTCGTCGGAGCTGGGGGGCGGGGCATTAGGCCCGCGCAGCAGGCGAATGGCGGCATCCATGGACAGGTCGTTGAGGGCGTAGTCGCGCACCCTTGGCCCCTGCACCTGGGCAAAATCGGCGGGTTTCTCACGGCTGACCCAGACCAGACAGCTGCGGTGGTGGCGCTCGGCCCCCTGGTGAAACAGGTGCTGAATGGCGTCGGTGCCGGGGCGGTAGCTGCCCGCCAGCTGCTGCTCGTCAAAGACCTGCTCCATGCCGTCGATCACCAGCAGGGCACGGTGCGCTTCGAGCTGGTCAAGCAGGCGGTCGGCGGTGGCCAGCGGCGTTGGGGCTGCCGGATCAATAGCTAGATCTAGCCAGTGGGCGATCGCCCCCATCACCGCCTGATCGGTGGCCTCGGCAGTCAGGGCCAGGTAGCCGCACCGCTCCACCTGGGGGGCTAGGGCCGCTGCGATCGCCGCCACCAGCGCCGTCTTGCCTATCCCCGGCAGGCCCCAGAGCACCACCGTGCGGCAGGGCTGGCTCTGCCGCTCTCCCAGGGCATTGCCGACAATTAACTCAGTGAGATCGGCAAGTTCAGCTTCCCGCCCACCGCAGTCGGCCAGGTCAATGCGGGGCGAGTCTCGCACCACTAGGGACGGGGCCTGCAATGCTCCATTGGAGCGATTGGTCGGCGCGGACGGCACCGCCAGATCCTCTGGGGCATCGGGCGCAGCGTAACTCTGGGCTACCCAGGTTTGCAGCACATTTTGAATGTTGCGCTTAGTGACCCGCATGCCCTGAAGGTCGTCATCGACCAGGTCGGTCAGCAGCTGCCAAAGTTTTGGGCCAACATCTTTTTTGAGATAGTCTTCGGTGTAGCCTGCGGTGGGGGTGGCCATGGCCGAGTAGGTCTTATTCTCCCAAGACCCCTTTAGCACCAGTCGTTCTACATCTTTCAGGGGCCGCCCTTTACGCTCTACGGCAACCTGGTTGACGAGTACAGCAATTTCCTCAAAGTCCATTGGCTAGAGTCTCATCAGATGACCCAGCCCAAGTTTAACCTGAATTTTCCAGAACTAT
>JBBSLR010000212.1:0-5814 GCA_038255045.1 Phormidesmidales cyanobacterium | reverse complement strand
TGGACCCCACCAAAGTCACCGGTGCCCGCCAGATTGTCGTGCTGGCGGCGGTAGATACCTCGCCCCTAGCCCGGCCGGTGCTGACCAAAGCCGCCGAGCTGGCCCGCCGCAGCGATGGCGACGTGATTGTGCTGCACGTGGTCCGGGTCGATGACCCCGGCGCGGTGGAGCAGCTGCGAGGGCTGGCCCAGCAGCATCTGGCCGATATTCGCCATCGCTTTTTAACCACCGCTGGCCCGGTGCCCGAAGCCATTGTGCAAACGGCTCAGACCTGCGGCGTGGCCGAAATTGTCATGGGTAAGCGGGGCGATCGCCCCCTAGAAGCGCTGCTGGTGGGGTCAGTATCGCAATCGGTATTAGAAACCAGCCCCATCCCGGTTGTGGTCGTGCCAACCGTGGCCGTAGAAGATGATGTAGAGCAAACCCGAATTCCATAGCCCTAAATTTTATCAAGGTAAGCCGCCGGGGGCGCATGCATAGCCCAGCTAGAGACTTGATGGTGTTGGCCTTAAATTTAAGCAACCGACGAAGAATAGCGGGGCGACTCTTCAAAGCTGCGCAGCAGTCTGGCTTGCAGGTAAACCCGCTGCTTGGGCTGAATGTCTAAGGTCTTGTACTGATCGCGATTGATGTGGGCCGTAACCGGCTGTCCATTCTCTAAAGTTAGCTCTAGACGAATCGTCCAGCCCAGGTGAATGATGTGGTTGATGGTGGCGGGCAAACTGCCATCGACAGCAGACGTAAACACTTCAATATCGTGGGGGCGCAAAAACACCTGGCCCACCGTCTGGGGCACCTCCTGATGGTGCGGCTTCCAGGTGTGGTCGGGGGAAAGCACATTCACCGCCCCGATGAAGCTCATCACAAAGGGGGTAGCCGGGTTTTCGTAGACTTCTTCAGGGGTGCCTACCTGCTCAATCTTGCCATTGCTCATCACCACGATTTCGTCGGCAATTTCCATCGCCTCTTCCTGGTCGTGGGTGACAAACACCGTAGTGACATGGACATCGTCGTGGAGGTGACGCAGCCAGTCGCGCAGGTCTTTGCGCACCTTGGCATCGAGGGCACCGAAGGGCTCATCGAGCAGCAGCACCTGAGGCTCAACCGCCAGGGCCCGAGCCAGGGCCACCCGCTGCCGCTGACCACCGGAGAGCTGGGATGGGTAGCGATCGCCCAACCCCTCCAGCTGCACCAGGTCGAGCAGAGTATCAACCCGATTCTTGATGCGCTCTTGGGGCCACTTTTGCAGCTCTAGGGCAAAGGCCACATTTTTGCGCACGGTGAGGTGCTTAAACAGCGCGTAGTGCTGAAACACAAAACCCACCTGGCGATCTTGCACCGTTTTGTAGGTGGCGTCTTGGGCCGAGATGTAAATTTTGCCGGTGTCGGCGGCCTCTAGCCCGGCGATTACCCGCAGCAGGGTCGATTTACCCGACCCCGACGGCCCCAGCAGCGCCACCAGAGAACCACTCTTAATGTCCAGAGTGATGGGCTCTAGGGCCTGAAAATCCCCAAACCGTTTTGAAACGTTGTCTACTCTAATTCCCACGGGTGTTTTCCAAAATCTAGTTTTCCAAAATCTAGTTTTCCAAAATCCAGTTTTCCAAAATCTAGAGTGTGCTTCGACCAGGGCGCGACACAGAGCCTAGCGAAGCGGTGCCGCTGGCTCCAGGGCCACGGTGAACCTCAACCTCGGCAGCAGGGGCAGGGCTCGTGAATCTCGTCGGGGCGAATCGACCAAGCCGCAGCGTCACATTACGCTACCCCACTCATGAGCAAAATGCAACTCATTCAAAAGCAGGATCAAGTTGATTTTAAAAAAATGTACAAATGAATTTCATTTCATCTTCGATCCAAGTTCAAAATTTTGTGATACAGTCCGTAAACGTAATCCTCGAAAACCCTATCGAGATACCGGAGATTCTTTGGAGAGCTACCCATGACATCACCTCAACGCTATATTTCGCGGCGATCGGCAATCTTGTTTGCGGCTGGTCTGGGGCTAGCGGGCACCCTGGCCGCCTGCGGTAGCACCACACCCTCCCCAGAGGCCAGCGCGGGCGCATCGACCGCCGCCGCCGCCGGTCGCGTAGAACTCACCCTGGTCTCCTACGCCGTCACCCAGGCCGCCTACGAGCAAATCATTCCTAAATTTGCCGAGCAGTGGAAGGCAAAAACTGGCCAAGAGGTCACCTTCAACCAGAGCTACGGTGGCTCAGGTTCCCAAACTCGCGCCGTGCTAGACGGCCTAGAAGCCGATGTTGTCGCCCTGGCCCTGGCCGGAGACACCAAAAAAATTGAAGAGGGTGGTCTGATTGAACCCGGCTGGGAAAGCGAAGCCCCCAACACCGCCATTGTGCATAAATCTGTGGCAGCGCTTGTGTTCCGGGAGGGTAACCCCAAAAATATTCAGGGTTGGGAAGACCTGGCCCGTGACGATGTGCAGGTGGTGACCGCCAACCCCAAAACCTCTGGCGGTGCCAAGTGGAACTTCCTCGGGGCCTGGGGCTTTCAGACCCAAACCGGTAGCGATGACGCCGCTGCCTTAGCCTTTGTCACCAAGATCTATCAAAACGTGCCGGTGCTGCCCAAGGATGCGCGGGAATCCACCGACGTGTTTTTCACCCGGGGCCAGGGCGATGTGCTAATTAACTACGAAAACGAGGTGCTGCTGGCCGCCCAACATGGCGAAGAGCCGCCCTACGTGGTTCCGGAGGTGAATATCTCCATCGATAACCCCATTGCGGTCGTCGATGCCAACGTAGACAAGCACGGCACGCGGGATGTCGCTGAAGCCTTTGTGGAGTTTCTGTTTACCCCAGAGGCCCAGGAAGAGTTTGCCAAAGTGGGCTTCCGCCCGACTGACCCCAGCGTGGCTGAGGCCTTTGCCGATCAGTTCCCCAAAATTACCACCCTGTTTACCGTGGCCGACTTCGGGGACTGGGAAGAGATCGACCAGAAGTTCTTTGCCGATGGGGCAATCTTTGACCAGGTTCAAGCCAAAATTAGCAAGTAGTTAGATGCTCCTCACCGCAGCGCGCGCTCATCAGGAAAGAACGGCGGCGAGGCCGTTAGGGATTGACTAATCGACAGGTTTTCTCTGCACCCATGACTTCATTCCCACCGTCTTCATCTCAGAATTTCTGGCACCAGATTCTCCATGCCTCCTGGCCCTGGCGGGTCACCTGGTTCTATCTCACCCTATTTTTGTTTTTGCCGATCGCAGCGCTGCTGCTCAAGGCGCTGACCCTCAACCCGGCAGAAATCTGGCGCATTGCCACCGACCCGGTGGCGATCGCCACCTACAACGTCACTTTTTTTACGGCGCTGGTGGCCGGCATCATCAACGGCTTTGCCGGGCTGATTATTGCCTGGGTGCTGGTGCGCTACGAGTTTCCGGGGAAGCGGGTTTTAGATGCCATCATTGACCTCCCCTTTGCCCTGCCGACGGCGGTGGCCGGTCTAACCCTCTCGACCATCTACAGCACCAACGGCTGGATTGGCGGCTTTCTAGAACCCTTTGGCATCAAAGTATCGTTTACCCGCCTGGGGGTGCTGGTGGCGATGATCTTCATCTCGCTGCCCTTTGCGGTGCGGACGGTGCAGCCGGTGCTGCAAGACCTGGAGTCAGAAATGGAAGAGGCCGCCTGGTCCATGGGGGCTTCCCAGTGGCAGACCTTTTGGCGGGTGATTTTGCCGCCGCTGATGCCTGCTGTTCTCACCGGGGTGGCCCTGGGCTTCTCACGGGCGGTGGGCGAGTACGGCTCAGTGGTGATTATTGCGGGCAATATTCCCTTTCAGGATTTAATTGCGCCAGTGCTAATTATTCAGCGCCTGGAGCAGTTTGACTATGCCGGGGCCACGGTGATTGGCACGGTGCTGCTGCTGCTTTCCCTGGCGGTGTTGTTGGTGATTAACCTAATTCAAGCCCGTGGGAGGCGCTTCTATGGCTGATTCGTCTTTAAAGCAGCCTGCCGCCGGGGCCAAGCCCCAGGGAGCTACCCCAGGGTTTCAGTGGGGCAAATGGCTGCTGGTGGCCTTTGTGGTTGGCTACCTGGCGCTGATTTTGCTGGTGCCAGCCCTAAACGTATTCATTCAGGCTTTCAAGGCGGGTTTGCCCGGGTTAGTCGACACATTTACCAGTCGCTTCTTTTTGAATGCGGTGAAGCTGACGGTAATTGCGACGGTGATCACGGTGCCGCTGAACACGGTGTTTGGACTGTGCGCGGCGCTGTCGCTGGCCAACAAAAATTTTCCGGGGCGATCGCTCCTGATCAGCATCATCGACCTACCCTTCTCGATCTCGCCCGTGGTTGCGGGTCTGATGCTGGTGCTGCTGTTTGGCAACCGGGGCTGGTTTGGGCCAATGCTCGACGCCAACGGCATCAAGATTATCTTTGCGCTGCCGGGCATCGTCATGGCCACTATTTTTGTCACCATGCCGTTTATTGCCCGCGAGGTGCTGCCCGCCCTCGAAGAAAGCGGCACCCAGCAAGAAGAGGCCGCCGCCACCCTGGGGGCGACCCAGTGGCAGACCTTCTGGCGGGTCACGCTGCCCTTGATTAAGTGGAGTTTGCTCTACGGCCTAATTTTGTGTACCGCGCGGGCCATGGGTGAGTTTGGGGCAGTGGCGGTGGTTTCGGGCAACATCATCGGCAAAACCCAAACCCTACCCCTGTTTATTGAAGAGGCCCACGTGCAGTACAACACCCAGGCGGCCTACACTGCGGCTCTGCTGCTGGCCTGTTTGGCCGTAGTCACCCTAGTACTCAAGTATTTTTTAGAGCGTACTGCTGGCATTCAGCATAGAGGTCATTAAGGAAGTTTGTGATGGCATCCATCTCTCCCGACTATGGCCTTGAGGCGCTGCACCTCAAGGAACCTGAAAGCCTGATTCAAAATGACGGCATGATGGGATACAGCACCAGCTCCTGTCGGAGTTCACATCCTTCGTCCTCACGGCCCCACAATCCTATCCTTAAACCCCAATGGCACCTATTCACATCTCCTACTTCTCTGATGTCCTCTGTGTCTGGGCATACATTGCTCAAATTCGCCTGGACGAGCTGAGTACAACCTTTGAGGATAAAATTGAGATCAAATACCACTTTGTATCTGTATTTGGCAATGCCCGCGAAAAGCTGGAAAATCGCTGGCGTGAAAAGGGAGGATTAAACGGTTATAGCGATCACGTGAATGAAGCCGTAAAAAAGTTTGATCATATTATCGTTCACCCTGATATTTGGGCTCATGTTACGCCCCCTTCATCTACATCCTGCCATCTATTTCTTCAGGCAATTCAGCTGCTAGAAATAAAGGGCATCGTCCCCAAATCAGAGAAGATGTTTGAGCAGGCCATTTGGGCATTTCGGCAAGCCTTTTTTGCCAAATTAGCGAATGTTTCTGATCGCACCGTGCAATTTGCCCTTGCCGAAGAACTGGGACTGCCGATCGCGGAAATTGAGAATCAAATTAAAAGTGGAGAGGCCTATGCCCAGTTATCTAAAGACTTTGATCTAGTCAAACAGCATACTGTTGCCGTTAGCCCCACCTTGATTTTCAATGAGGGCCGACAACGACTAAACGGTAATGTTGGCTATCGAGTGATCGAAGCAAATATTCGGGAATTGTTGCACAATCCCCCTTAGGAACAATCCTGGTGCTAGTTGTGCCAAGTCCAGCTTGGCATCTGTAATTTTTCAACAGGCAAAACCCCACCTCTGGATTTTAATGAGGTTAATACTAAACCCTCTTTGGTTAATTCTGTTTCCTCTGGGCGAATGCTTTAAAGCCTTTGGCCTAGCTATGCTTACG